>CAYNXW010000128.1:0-7758 GCA_964401265.1 uncultured Pirellulales bacterium
CACGGGCGAACTCGACGCCGCGTTGCTCGGAGCCGGCCATGGGGTGCGAGCCGATAAATTGGATATTTTTATTAAGGTATTTTCGGGCCCATCGCACCGGGAGCATTTTGGTCGAACCGACGTCGGTCACAAGGCAGTGGGCGTCGAGGTGAGGACCCATGGCGGTCATGAGGTCGGGAAAGACGCCGATGGGGCTCGCAAGGATGATAAGCTGGGAACCCTGAACGGCCTGGGCAAGATTGTCGGCAATTTCGTCAACGGCCCCGATGTCGGCGGCTTTGTTTCTGGTGACGGCGCGGTGGCTGTAGCCGATGCGTTTAACATGGGGGAAATGCCGGCTGATAGCCAGGCCGAGGGAGCCGCCGAGCAGGCCGAGGCCGACAACCGTCGCTTGCTGTAAGTCTTGTATTTTCATATATTTACACCAGACATTAGTTAGGAGCAGTCACCAAGAGAGAGTAAGGGTGGCAGGCTTAAAAGTCAATTTTTTTCTTGTTTTTCGGGGTGTATTCGGCTACTATGTGAGATTGGCCGAGGTGGTGTTGGTGCAGGTTTTGCAGCAAGCTTGGGCATGTGCTGGCAGGGGAGCACCCTCGGGAGTGTGCGACATAGGCGCGGAGAACGCGGGCGTTGTTATTTGAGATCAAGCCCCACGTCAGCTGGCGGGCGAGTCGGTTGGCGGTGGGGATTGTTGCTGTAGGGGCTTAGGGCATTCATGAGTGAACAGCAGAATCGTGAGCAAGGTGCGGACGAGCAGTCGAACAATCACTGGCTGGACTTCGAAAAGCCGCTGGCCGAGTTGCAGGGTCAGATAGATGAACTGCGTAACTTGCAGTCGTCCAAGGGAATTGATTATTCTCCAGAGATACGTGAGCTTCGAACGAACCTGACGCGTTTGACGAGAAAGGTATACAAACACCTTTCGGCGTGGGAGACGGTACAGGTAGCTCGTCATCCACAACGGCCTTTGTTGGGGGACTATCTTCATGTAATGGTGAAGGATTTTTGCGAGCTTCACGGTGATCGTTGTTTTGGTGACGACCGTGCGTTGGTGACAGGTTTCGGACGGATCGGGCGAGAAAAGGTCATGGTGGTAGGGCACAACAAGGGGCGCGACACCACCGAGAAGGTCGCGTGTAATTTTGGTTGTGCCCATCCGGAGGGGTATCGCAAGGCAATGTTGAAGATGCGCCTGGCGGAAAAGTACGGCTTGCCGATCGTGTGCTTGATCGACACACCTGGGGCCTATCCGGGGATAGGAGCGGAAGAGCGTGGTCAGGCACAGGCGATTGCGGTAAATCTGATGGAGATGTCGCGGCTGCGAACCCCGATATTGTGTGTGGTGATCGGAGAGGGAGGCTCTGGCGGGGCGTTGGGGATAGGCGTGGGGGATCGTTTCGCGATTATGGAGTACGCGTACTATTCGGTAATCAGTCCGGAGGGTTGCGCGGCAATATTGTGGAAGGACGGCAGCGAAGCGCCCCAGGCGGCGGAGGCGTTGAAGCTGACCAGCAAGGATTTGCTCAAGCACAAACTGGTGGATCATGTGGTGCCGGAGCCTCTAGGGGGGGCACATCGCAACGCGCACGAGGCGGTGCATAATCTGGAAGGCTATCTAGTCAAGGCAATTCGCGACTTGAAGCGTTGCAAGATCGACAATCTGCTGGAAAACCGCTATCGTCGTTTACGGCAGATCGGGCAGACATCCACAGAGGGAACCCAACGGACGATTTCGTCGCGATTGATCCGGATGCCGGCGTTGAGTATGGAGGGCGAGTCGGGCCCGTCGAAGGGGCGCGCGAGTCAGAAAGCGGCAAGCAGGTAGGGGGCGCCTCCAAGGCTGTACGAGGGGACAGGTGGGGGGCAGTGGTCACATTGCTTCGTGCCGGTGTGGGCGGGGTGCGCACACGAGCAAAAAAAAGCCCCGGCACCCCCACGGAGGAACGGTGGAGGTGTCGGGCCGTCTTCTCCCCCCTGAACAATACCCCCCAACCGCAGTCAAGAGTAAGAGAGGTTGTGAAGGTGGGTGGTCGTGTGTTGCGTCGCCTTGGGGAGACAGGGTTATTCACTTGTTTGTCAGCTTGCCTGCGTCACTTCCGGAAGAGCACTCGTTACATTGTATGCCGACAGGGCAGGCGGGGCTACTGGGCGAGGGAGATTTTTTAGGATTTGCGGGCAGGGCCTGATGCGGGTACAAAAGGCCTTATGGAATGGGGGGGGAGCGGCGGCAGTGGCGGTAGAAATGGTGTGGCCAGTGGGTCGGACGGTGCAAGGCGAGGGGAATCCTGGCGAGAGCGGAGGTATTTGTCGGCGGTAGAGGCGTGAGAGGCTATCCGGGCAACGGTTGAAGGAAAGGGGCGAAGGATGATTTCAGGCGAGGAAGTGGGCGGTCATGGTTCCGGCTGGGGCGAGCTGGGGGACCACGCAGGCGGCGGCGAGGGTGAGTCGTTGGAGAAGCTGGCCTCGGAGGAGGTGACGGAGGAGGGGCAAGAAGAGGGGATTTGTGTCGACTCGAGGCAGGTGGCCGGCGAGGAGGCAGCGTATCAGGCGGCCGAGGCACGGCGGCAGGCATTGGTATGCAGCGTAAAGGCGGAGATAGCACGGAAGCAGTCGGAACGGGGGAAGGGGTGGGGGCATTTGATCTTGCTGGTGGTCTCGCTGGTGGTGTTTTTTCAGCTGGGTTTGCTCGAGGCCAATGCGCGTCTGCTGGTGCTGATTGTGGCGGTGCTGGTGGTGCACGAGGCGGGGCACTACGTGGGGATGCGGGCGTTCGGGTATCGCAATGTGCAGATGTTCTTTGTACCGATGCTGGGGGCGGCCGTGCGGGGTCGGTGTTACGGGGTGGCGTCGTGGAAGCGGGCCTTGGTGTCGTTGATGGGGCCGCTGCCAGGCGTGGGGCTGGGGGTGGTGCTGGCGGTGGCAGCGGGGGTGACGGGGAGCAAGCTGTTGCTGGAGATGGGCATGATGTTTGTAATCGTGAACGGGCTGAACCTGTTGCCAGTGTTTCCGCTGGACGGGGGGCAATTGTTGCGCGAGGTGTTGTTTTCGCGTCACGCGACGGTGGAGCTGGGGTTTCGGGTAGTGGGGGGGCTGGCGATCTTTGTGGGGGCGTTTTTGCTGAGGCGGGCGTGGATTCTGGCGGCGTTCGGAGGGTTGACGGCGGTGCTGGCGATTATGGCCTACGGCCAGGCCCGGCTGGCGGGGGATTTGCGACGACGCTGGCAGCAGGCGGCGCGAGCGCGAGGTTGGAGCGGCGCGGCAGGGGGGCCGCCGTTTGGGCAGAGGGCACCTTGGAAGGCAACGCGTGAAACGACGGAAACGCTGGAGGCAGAGGACGAAGTGCCGGTGTGGGCGGTAGGGGCGATTTTGCCGCGATTGCAGGAGCAGTCGGGCGGTGATAAGGCGAAGGTGGCAACGCTGGCGCAGTTGACGTTGGATATCTGGGAGCGAGTGCAGTTGCGGCCGCCGGCGTGGTGGGTGAGCGTGTTGTTTTTGGTGGGGTATTTGTTGAGCCTGGCGGGGGTGGCGGCAGGGGTGGTGGTGCTGGGGACGGTGCAGACGATGCTGCAGGGGGGTGGTTGAGGGGGGATTAGTAGAGTATTTGGAGGGGGTTTTCCAGTGTGTTTTTGAGGTCGGTGAGGAAGCGGGCGCCGAGGACGCCGTCGACGAGGCGGTGGTCGCAGGAGAGGGTGAGTCGAAGAGCAGCGTGGGGGTGGGGGTTGTCGTTTTCGTCGAGGATGTGTTGGCGGAGGATTTGGCCGACGGCGAGGATGGCGACGTTGGGGGGGTTGATGATGGCGGTGAATTCTTCGATGCCGTAGGAGCCGAGGTTGGTGATGGTGAAGGTGCTGTTGGCGTATTCGTCAGGTGACAGAGCACCTTGTTGGGCTTTTTGGATGAGTTGTTTGAGTTCGCGGTCGATCTGGATGACGTCTTTGGTGTGGGCGTTGCGGACGACGGGGGTGATGAGGCCTTCGTCCTGGGCAACGGCGAGGGCGATGTCGACGCGGGCGTGCCGGCGGATGGTGTCGTCATGCCAGGAGGCGTTGAGGAAGGGGTGGCGCGTGAGGGTGTGGGCAGTGAGCTTGATGAGGTAGGCGTTAAAGGAGAGTTTTTCGTCGTCGGCGGCGTTGTGGCGTTTACGCTCCTCGAGGAGGCGGTCGACGAGGGCGGTGAGGCGGAGGTAGTAGTGGGGGGCAGTGAATTTGGACTGGGCGAGGCGTTGGGCGATGAGCTTTCGTTTGGGCGAGACGGGTAGGGATTGCTCGGTGAGGGGGACGGGAGCAGGTGGGGTGGCACCGGAAGGTTGGAGGACGGCAGGCGGGGCGGGGTGTTGGGCGAGGGTGTCTTGGACGTCTTTTTCGACGATGCGACCGTTGGGGCCGGAGCCTTGGACGGTAGCGAGGTCGAGGTGGTGTTTTTGGGCGAGGCGGCGGGCGAGGGGGCTGGCGCGGTGGGGGGAGGGTGCTGTGGGTTTGGTGGTGGCGGGAGCAGGCAGTGGCGAGGGGAGGGCGTCGGGAGGTTCTTTGACAGCGAGCATGTCGCTGGGGACTCCGGGTAGTTTTTTGGGTGGGCCTACGGGTTCAAGGCGGCGGTGGGCCAAACGGTCAGGGGGGACTCCGGGTAGTTTTTTGGGTGGGCCTACGGGGGATGGTTCTGTTTGCGGGGGCTGGGCAGCGACAGGCGGTTGTTGGGGTGGAGACGTGGAGGCCGGTTGGGGCATCACAGGCGGTTGGGGTTGTTGAGGGGGTGCGGGAGTCTGCTGAGTTTGTTCTGCTGGAGATGTCTGGGCGGGGGCTTGTTGGGCGAAGAGGCTGGCGATGTCTTCTCCGGGTTGGCCCGTGATGGCGATGGGTTCGCCGACGCGGGCGGACTGTCCTGGGGGTTTGAGGATCTTGAGCAGGGTAGCGGCGTCGGTGGCTTGATATTCCATGACGGCTTTATCTGTTTCGACCTCACAGACGGTGTCGCCGGGGTTGATGGGGTCGCCTTCTTTCTTGAGCCAATTGGTAATGGCCCCTTCTTCCATGGTGGGCGAGAGTGCGAGCATGAGCAGTTTTTCAGCCATGGCGGTTTTCCTTTTCGTTGCAGCAGGGTGCAGAGCAGCAATATGGTTACTGGAGGTACAGCACGCGTCGAGTAGCATCGATGATTTTTTCGACGGTGGGCTGGGCGGTTAATTCGAGGCGACGGTTGTAGGGCATGGGGACGTCGGCGCCCGCGACGAGTTCGACGGGGGCGTCGAGGCGGTCGAAGCAGCGGTTGCTGAGGAGGTGGGCGACGTAGGCGCCGACGCTGGCGACGGGCCAGGATTCGTCGACGACGACACAGCGGTGCGTCTTGCGGACGGATTGGATGAGGGCGTTTTCGTCGAGAGGGCGTAGCGAGCGGAGGTCGAGCACTTCGGCGTCGATGCCCGTTTGTTCGAGTTCGGCGGCGGCGGCAAGGGCGGTGTGGAGAGGTCGGCCGAAGGTGATGATGGAGAGATCGGCACCGGGACGTTTGATGTCGGCGAGGCCAATGGGGACGAGGTGCTCTTCGTCGGGGATGTCACCGCGGAGGTTGTACATGAGTTCGCCTTCGAGGCAGATGACGGGGTTGTCGTCGCGGATGGCGGTTTTGAGGAGGCCTTTGGCGTCGGCAGGGGTGGCGGGGGCGATTACCTTGAGGCCCGGGACGTGGGCGTAGAAGGCGGCGGCGGCCTGGGAGTGCTGGGAGCTGAGGGCTTCGGCGGGGCCGTTGGGGCCACGAAAGACAGCGGGGACGGCGACCTGGCCGCCGGACATGTAGCGCATTTTTGCGGCGTTGTTGATGATCTGGTCGAAGGCCTGGAAGGCGAAGTTGAAGGTCATCCACTCGACGACGGGGCGGAGGCCCGCCAGGGCGGCACCGATGCCGACGCCGGTGAAGCCTTCTTCGGAGATGGGCGTGTCGATGACACGTTGGGGGCCGAACTTGTCGAGGAGACCTCGGGAGACTTTGTAGGCACCGTTGTATTGGCCGACTTCTTCGCCGAGGAGGAGCACGCGGTCGTCGCGGGTCATTTCCTCGTCGAGGGCCTGGCCAATGGCGTCGCGGTAGGTGGTGACGGGCATAATTGAGGACTCCTTCAGGCAAGGACGTCGTCGTAAAGGGCTTCGAGGGGCGGTTGGTCACTTTGCTGGGCAAATTGGACGGCCTGTTCGACGCCTTCTTTGCAGCGGGTGTCGAGGGTTTGGAAGTCGTCATCGGTGAGCACATTCGCGTTGAGGAGTTGTTCCTGGAAGAGGACGATGGGGTCTTGTCGGCGGTATTGGTCGAGTTCGTCGCGGGTGCGGTAGGTGCCGGGGTCGCTCATGGAGTGGCCCATGTAGCGGTAGGTTTGTGCTTCGATGAGGGAGGGGATTTTTTCGTTTCGAGCGTGGAGTACGGCTTGTTTGACGGATTCGTGGACGGCGAGGACGTCCATGCCGTCGACCTGTTGGCCTGGCATGTTGTAGGAGGCGGCGAGGGAGGCGAAGTTGGTCTGGGCGGAGACGCGTCGGAAGTCGGTGCCCATGCCGTAGTGGTTGTTTTCGCAGATGTAGACGATGGGTAAGTTCCAGATTCGGGCAAGGTTGAGGCTTTCGTGGAAGGAGCCCTGGTGGATAGCGCCGTCACCGAAGAAGCAGAGGACGACGCCGGATTGTTGGAGGTAGGCGATTTTGAGGGCGACGCCGGTGGCGACGGGCAGGTGTGCCCCGACGATGCCGTTGCCGCCGAGGAAGTTTCTGGCTGCGTCGAAGAGGTGCATGGAGCCGCCCTTGGCGCGTGAGGAGCCGGTGTCTTTGGCGAAGAGTTCGGCCATGACGGCGTTGGGATGCATGCCGACGGCGAGGGCGTGGCCGTGGTCGCGGTAGGCGGTGAGGACGTAGTCGTGGTTGAGGTCGAGGTTGCCGATGGCGCCGACGGCGACGGCTTCCTGGCCGATGTAGAGGTGGCAGAAGCCGGCGATTTTTCGCAGGCCGTAGGCGCGTGCGCAGCGTTCTTCGAAGCGGCGAATGAGTAGCATCTGCTGGAGGAGGTGTTCGAGGAAGTCTTTGGGGTATTGTTGGATGTCGTGGTCGCTCATGGGGCAGCTCCCAAGTCAGGCGAAGGAAATGGTGAGGCGTTGGGGGGCCATGGGGCGGAAGTAGGTGGCGTTTTGGAAGCGGGATTCGAGGACGACGAAGTCGGAGCGGTCGGGGTTGACGCGCCAGAAGGTGGTGAGTCGGGGGCCGAGCGATTCGAAGACCTCGGTGCGAAGGGCTGGGTTATCGATGACGGCGGCGGTGGCGTGGATAGAGACGATTTCGCTGAGGCTGCGGGTCTGGAGGAGCCATTGGACCTCAGGGTGCCACTGCAGGTGGCGGGTTTTGCGGGAGCCGGGGATGGTGAGCGCGAAGAGTGCACCGTGCCGACCGTGAAGAAGGGTAGGCGTCATCCAGCGGAGGCAGGGGTGGCCCTGGTCGTCGACGGTGGCGAGGACGGCGGCTTGGGCGTCGTCGATGATCTGCGCGAGCTTTGCGAGAAATTCGGCCTGGTTCATGGTACACCACCTTTGCCGAGGGTTTAGCGTCTTGTCAGAGAATCTGGGCTGAACAGTTGCCGTTATGTAACGATTATAGACAGGTGGGCCCAGAGTTTCGAGTTGGGCGGGCGAAAAAAGGGTGAAGGTTGGAGGGGTGAGAGGGCTGGTATTGAGGCGGGCAGGGTGTTTTTGCGCAAAAAAAACGCCCAACGGCTTTGAGGGCCCCTCAA
>CAYNXW010000129.1:0-7709 GCA_964401265.1 uncultured Pirellulales bacterium
CCCGCGAAACACGCGAAATGACGCGAAAAAAATAGAGATCAATAACAAGAGGGCCATCTTGCGTGCGGTCCAATAAGGACTATTCTTGGAGTTGTCCATTGCCATCCTCTTCCAGAACGCCTCACCCTAATCAGTGACTCTTCATATGTCCCCTATTCTTTCCCGACGGGTGGCAGCGTCTGTCTGCGCGGCAACGCCGTGCAGGACAGGCGATGGCGATCCCCATACATTTTCTCAGCCGCCCTCCGGTTCCGAACCGAGTACTTCCTCTCGCATCTCGGCCGCCCGCTCGATCACTGCGTTGGGTTCGGGCGTCACAAAGGGCTCCAGCTCGAAATGCCAGCAGACGTGGTCCTCGAGGGTGAAAGGCCAGAGATACTCCGCGGCCAAATCCAACGGCGGCCAATCGTGAAGCGGTGCCTCCATCCGCTGCGCCCCCGTCACTGTCTGGTAGCCGGTCTTGCGCAGGACCACGTCATACGTGCCGTACCAGGTAAACTCGCGTGTCAACGGTGTCGCCCCCACCTCCTCGCCGTTGAGATACACAATCGCCCCGGCAGGCCTGCTCGTAATCGTCAGCAGTCGCTCCACGCAGCCACCCAGCGTCGCCAGCCCCAACATGCACACAATGATCAGTGTTCGCCTTGTCATCATACATCATCCGCTAATTGTTCAGCCGCGTCTCCGTTGGTTCCTGCCAACGCCTTGTAAAAACACCAGGACAACCCGCCGACAACCAAGACTAAAACCGCCGCCAACAGCACGTACGCCGCCCCGGAAAGCTCCCCATCATAGGTCATCTCGCTTAACATCGCACCACCTTCACTCTCAGCCCCCCAACCAGCCGGCCGGTTCGGTTCACGCCTCCACGGCCTCAGCCCGTCGGAGCTTCATCGGCCGCCACAGCCCCAACGAAAACGCCCCCAACATCAAAACTACCGACACCGCCAGGCCCAGCACATTATGCCATATCAGCTGCCCCTCCGGATTCATCAGAAACCCCTCGGGAGCCTTGACCTCGCTGTGAATATTCCACACGAGCATCACCAACAACACCCCCGGCGCCACGGCCCGAATCGACCACTCCCACCAGAGGCCGATCCGCCAGTCGCTCCGTGCATTGGCGTGTTTACGCAGCTTGCGGACATCGTACGCCCAGCCCAGGACAATACATTCCATCAACCCCACAAAGATTATCCCCAGAAACCCGTTGTTCATTGCGTCGTCAACCGTGCCCAGCCACAAGAGCCCTCCCCGCGTCGTATAGAGCAACCCCACGCTAAAGCCGGTCAGAGACATCGCCAAGAGCACCCCCTGCCGCTTCCACCCCGTCTTGTCGATCACACTGGCCAGAACCGCCTCCGTCATCGAAAACGCCGAGTCGATCCCCAAGAGCAGCAACGCGATGAAAAACACCACCGCAAAGACATTAGGCCACCAGGGCAACTGCGCCAACGCCTCCGGAAACGCCACAAACGCCAATCCCAGCGACTCGCCGCCTTCGAGCACCTTATCCACCGGCTGACCGGTCTTCAGCGCCAACGCCCCCATCGTGGCAAAGACCGCAATTCCCGCCACAAAACTCGTCGCCAGATCCGCCAAACCGATAATCAAGGCGTTATTGTTGATGTCGCTCTTGCGGTGCAAGAAACTCGCATAGGTAATCATCACCCCAAAGGCCACTGTCATCGAGAAAAATACCTGCCCGAACGCCGCCCGCCACACCTTCGGCTCCGCCAGCTTGGCCCAGTCCGGCTCCAGATAATACTCCAACCCCTGCACCGCCCCCTCCAGCGTCAAACCCCGCACTGCCAGAATCAACAGCATGATCCACGGGATCGGCACCGTCCACAGCACAATCTTGCTGACGATACGCACGCCCCGAAAAATGCAGAAGTACATCCCCAACCACACAAACGCCAGCGCCACAACAATAGGCCATCTCGGCCAGCCCAACGCCAGCGAATCGCTCTTTTGCAGATACGTATCGTAAAAGAACGCCTTGCTGTTGCCCGCCCAAGGCAGCTGGTCCGAAAAGCTGAACACCAGATAGTTCAAACACCAAGCCAGCACAACCGAGTAATACGTCACAATCACAAAACTCAGCACGATAGGCCACCAGCCCACAAACTCCCAACGCGCCCCCACCCGTCGAAACGCGTTCGGAGCCGCCTGCTGCGTCAGATGCCCCAGCGAAAACTCCATGATCAGCAACGGCACGCCGATCACCACCATCGCGATCACATAGGGAATCAAAAACGCCGAGCCCCCGTTGCTGTAGCACTCGTGCGGAAAGCGCCACACATTGCCCAGCCCCACCGCCGAACCCACCGCCGCCAGCACAAAAGCCGACCGCGACCCCCAGTTCTCCCTGGATTCTCGTCCCTGCACCATTAACGTGCCCCATCCTTGCCCGCCCACAACCGCACTCTACATCTACCGCAACGTGCGACGCTGCTCATCAACATAATCCGCCAGCTGCCGCACCCGAGCCGGCGCATACGCTGCCCGCGCCGCCCCCCGCACTTGGGCACCGTCCAAACGCCCGACAAAGGCCCCCCTCGTCCCCGTCAGCCGCAACGCTCCCGAACGAATATCAAAACGCAACGCCTTCTGCGCCTGCGGTTGGTCCAGCCGCCCAAAACCCGCACCGCGATAGAGCCCCGCCTGGGCCTCGCTCTCGACCAACAGATCAATGTTCAGATTCGTCCCACTCTCCGCCAGCGACGTCCTGCCCTTGTGCGGCAGCCAGAAACTGCGCACCACCAGAATCCGCCGAGTCGGCGCCCCCTCCTGCCCCGCCACCAAAACGCATTCCACCTGATCTCCCCGGTGCTCCCCCCAATAGACCTGGTTAAACTCCCCCAGAACCAGCGTCTGCCCGTCCTCATTGAGCCGAAACGTCACGTCCCCCGAGGGGCTGCTCGCACAGCCCGCCAGCAGCAACGCCCCCAACAACGCCACCGCCAGCGCATCCACCCCGCCGCGGACACGAACGCTCCCCCAACAACGCCCCCAACTAGACATCAATGACAATCTCATCAAAAACCACACCTGCCTCAATGAAACCCCCGCACCAATAGTCATGACTCCTGCGACGGTCCCGCGACCGAAGCTGAATCGCCCCGCTGCGATGGCGTCGCCACACTGTCGAGCCCCAGCAAGCTAAGACTGTCACGCTCCACAATACCCCGCAGGTGCTCGCGAGGAACCGCCGGTAACAGCGAATCACGCGTGATCTTATTCAAGTTATAAAGCGCCTCCGCCGCCGTCTTGACCGTGTGTGACGGAAAATCGCTCGCAAACAGAAGCTTCTCGATGACACCACACTCATACGCCATGTTCAGACTGCGATACGCCAGCCAAGGCCGACTCGCCAGACCCGCCACGTCCGCAAACACGTTCGCGTGCTTGGCCAACAACGCTATCGTATGATCGATAAACGGATAACCCAGGTGCGATATCACGATCCGCAGCTTCGGAAACGTCCGCGCCACCTCATCCAAGCCGTAAGGCTGGGCATACTCCAGAAATCCCTGCTGCGGCAGCGTCAGACCATTAAGAAAAATAACGGGCATCCCCGCTGCCTCGGCCACCTCATAGACCCCCATCGCCCGACTGTCGCACGGATGAAATCCCTGACACGCCGGCGACACCGTCAGACCCGCAAACTCCTTGGTACCCGCCAGGGCCCCAACCGCCTGGGCCGCCTGCCCATCGGTCGGGTCAATCCCCGCAAATGCGATGAGCCGCGGACGGTGCTGGCCCACATAACGTCCGATAAACTCGTTCGGTATGTCCGCCTCCAAGTGCCCGCTCACAAAGCCCAGCACAAACACCACGTCGGCGGGATCGCAACCGGCCCAGTGATCTTCCGGACTCGCCTGATCACACTCGGGCGAACACAAACACGAAAACGAAACAGCCTGACCCAGCCCACCCTGCGAAGGCCAGACATGACTATGGCAATCAACGATCATAACTTATTACTCAACAATAAGATACGAGACAATAACCCCTCGGGGCCTCTCGGAAAATCGCCCCCGCAAGCACTCCGCTCCTACGGGCGACGGTTGAATCCCGGCTAGTATAGCCCCCCCCCCAACCGCGGTCAAGCACTATCCCAACCCGCCACCGGCCCAACCACGCCGCTCACGCCAGGGCTGACACTCTGGACCAGCCCCAAGGACCATGTAGTTTACGTCTGGCCAGGCAAAGCCATAAACACCCTATTGGCAACACTTTACAACCACAGAAAAAAAATACCCCCGCCTCACCCCCACAACCCCTTGCCTCCCTTGATAAACATGCTATAGTAACAGCCCGCCAGCAAGGGGCACCACGCCGCAGCTGGTGGCACACCCGAGCCCGGCCGGCAAAAGCCCGCTCATTGGGGAATAGTGTAATGGCAGCACAAGTGACTCTGAATCACTTAGTCTAGGTTCGAATCCTAGTTCCCCAAGTCTTCTCCCCCAGGGCCCTTGCCCACTTCACGCACAGCCTTCGTGTGAGTTTTGCCCCGACAAAACATCTGCTACCAAACAAGAATACAGGCACCGCCCCCCGATCAGTGCAAGTGGTAGCTGAATTTCAGCACCCGTGGATGCACCAGACTCTCGTAGTCATGCACGTCCAGCTTGACCGCACGGTCGTGGCTGCCGCCCTGACAGACCACATATCCGTCCTGGCCCAAGCTCTCGTCCATAAAGGTGATCATCCCGTAGAGGTTGCCAAAGGGCGGCTCAGCCCCCACCTCACAGTCCGGAAATAGTTGGGCCAGCTCATCCTCGCTCGCCAAATCCACCATCTCCGCCTTCAGATAGACCCCCAACGCCTCCATGTCCACCTTGCAGCACGCCGGCAGCACACACATGTAGTACTTCCCGTCCGCCTTGACCACCACGGGCTTGGCCACATCCATCCCCCCTACATGGTCCTCCGCCGCCATTTGCTGGGCGGTAAACGCCGGCCGGTGCGAAAATAACTCATAACGGACGCCATGCTCATCTAGATACTTGGTAATCTCCATGGCAACTCTCCTCTGCAAACCAGTCCAACACTAGTGACAACGCCAACATCAGCGAACCACAGGCCCCAGGCCCGATGGCACCCCCCCTCAGAACCAACCACACACAGCACAGGCCTCTATTACATGATATGCCCCCTATGCCCCTCAGGCCACTCGCCCCTGGACCTCCTGCCTCTCTGCACCACTCCTGAGAACTACCCGCCGCCCCCGCTCGCCCAGCCACGCACCAACGGCCCACCACGACTCACAGACACATTCTGGCGACACGCTGCCTTATTTTTCTTCTTTTTTCGCGCCTGTTTACCGTTTTTGTGGTATACTTTAGTCACTATGCCCAGGTATGCACGAGTCAACGTACCAAATGCGGCACACCATGTCTATCAACGAAGCATCAACGACCAGGCCGTCTTCACCTCGGAAAAAGACCGAAGGGTCTATCTCCAACTACTCCGCAAGAACGCCCACCAATACAATCTGGATATACTCGCCTACTGCCTCCTGCGCGACTGCGTCCACCTGGTCGTCATCCCCCGCCAACATGACTCCCTCGCCAAAGCCGTCGGCCGAACCCATTACGGCTACGCCCAGTACTACAACCAACGACGCGGCTTCGAGGGCCGACTCTGGCGAAATCGCTTCCAGTCGTGCCCCCTCGACGACCGCTACAAACGCGCCGCCGTTAAATTTGTCGAACTGCAACCCCTCTACCGTCGGCTCGTCCGAGAACCCGAAAAATACCGATGGTCAAGTGCCGCCTGCCGATACAACGGCCAGGACCCCTACGATCTCCTCAACAAAAAACTCTGGCCCGCCTCCGTCACACCCCAAAAATGGCGCACCTTCCTCAAAACCAAACTCGATGAGGAAATCCGCGACAAAATCCGCATGTACACCCAGACGGGCCGTCCCCTGGGCACCGCCCACTTTGTCGCCAACCTGGAGAAGAAATTCCACCGACGGCTCCACCCCATGCCCGTAGGAAGACCCCCACACAAGAACTGAAAACCGCCCTGCTGCCCCCCTGACCGCTCCTGCCGGACAAAGAGGACACCCGTCGCCGCATACCTTTCGCCCCGCCCGTTTGGCCCCCTCCCCTTAGCCCTTGCCCTTGCCCTTACCCTTGCCCCCTTCGCTCTCCGCCTCAGCCCCTCCCTGGCGGTGATGACGCAGCAACAGACGAATCGGCACCTCCGGAAAAGGCAACGTGTCCCGAAAACGATTGACCAGATAACGCTGGTAATTCGTATCCAGCGACTGCGGATTGTTCACAAACAGCAACACCGTCGGAGGCCGCGTCCCCACCTGCGTCCCATAATATATCTTCGGCTTGCCCACCTTGCGCCGCGCCGACGGCGCCCGCTCCTCCGTAATCGCCCGCAACACCCGGTTCAACCGCCCCGTGCTCAGCTCCGTGCCCGCCTGCTTGTGCAGCTCGCTCGCCAAATCCAGCAGCGACTGCATGTTTTTGCCGTCCTTGGCCGTAATAAAACTGATCGGAGCATAACTCAGCCCCGTCAGCATCTTGTCCAGATACGCGCGATAGTCATCCGTCGTCGCCATATCCTTGGCCAAGTCCCACTTGTTCACCACCAGCACCACCGGCTTGTACTGCTCCACGATCGCCCGCGCCAGCTTCTTGTCCACCTGCGACACGTCCGCCGTCGCATCCAGAAAAAACAACACCACGTCCGCCCGGCGGATCGACGCCAACGCCCGCGTGTAACTGTAAAACTCGATCGAATTCTGCGTCACCTTGCCCGCCTTACGCACCCCCGCCGTGTCGATCGCCACGAACGTCTTGCCGTCCTTCTCAAAACGCACGTCCACCGCGTCTCGCGTCGTCCCCGCCACCTCGCTCACTATCACCCGAGGCTCGCCCGCCAGACTGTTGATAAACGTGCTCTTGCCCACATTGCGCTTACCCACCACCGCCAGATGCATCACCGGATCCGCAGGCCGCTCGCCCCCCGTCTCCTCCAAACCATCACCTATCCGCTCCAGCAACTCCCCCAGATTCCGCCCGTGCTGCGCCGATATGCACTGCGGCTCCCCAAAACCCAACCCGAAAAACTCCCCCGCCTGAGGCTCCATCTGCAGCGAATCCGCCTTGTTCGCCACCAAAAGCACCGGCACCTCCCGACGACGCAACAGCTGCGCCATCTTCTCGTCCAAAGGCAAACGACCCGACCGCACATCCACCAGAAACAGCACCAGCTGCGCCCGCTCCAACGCCAGATTGATCTGCCCCTCCACGTGCTCGGTCAAATCATCAATGTCCTCAATCCCATAGCCGCCCGTGTCCACCAGCTCGAAATAGCTCCCCCCCGCCTCCGCCACCGTGCTGACCCGGTCACGCGTCACCCCCGCCGTCGGCTCCACAATACTGATACGCCGACCCGCCAACGCATTGAACAAGCTGCTCTTGCCCACGTTGGGCCGCCCTACTATCGCCACCACCGGTAATAACATAAACTACCCTTATCTTGAGCCAACTCTGTAAGACCTGCGCCGTCCTTAATCCACCGTCTTGTGAGGACGACGCGAGAGCCATTTCCCTCGCCTTGAAGCCCCCTGCGTAAGTAGGGGGTCCCCCACCCAACTTACCGCTTCAACCGCAGCCACCTATGCCGCCACACCCCCCGCACCCGCTCACCAATTCGCACCCCCAGCCGCTGCGCAC
>CAYNXW010000130.1:0-7638 GCA_964401265.1 uncultured Pirellulales bacterium
TCCTTTGGTTTTTTACTGCTTCAAATAAAGCTATATTATTATTATGACACATCATTGATATTTTTTTTAATTTCATAAATATACTGTGGTCTTTTATATAAGCGCTGGTATTATCCCTGCCCTCTCATACTGACAATGCTTTATTGTTTGGTTTGCTGCCCGGTATCCTTTATAATGTTATGGGGCCATAAAACATGATCTGAGATAATTATATGATACTGGAATTTCCCGGTACCCGGGGTGAGATAGAAGAAAGCAGCCGCAGTCATAAATATCATTCTTCACTTATTATAAGTTACAAAGATACCAGTATTTTGATAGACTACGGTGAAAAACATAACCCGGCGCTGGAGAAGATAATAAATACTTTTGACAGCCTGTTTATTACCCATGCCCATCCCGATCATTATATCTGGACTATTAAAGAAGACCAGTCTGTTATCATCCCCGTCTGTCTTACCAGGACTACATATGACTATAGCCAACACAAGCCGGTAAACCCGGTTATTATTAAAGAAGAAGAAAAAATTGATTTCAGGGATCTCCGGATAACCCCTTTAAAAGTCATACACTCCTTCAGGTGCCCGGCAGTCTGCTACCGTATAGAGGCAGATAAAAACATTATCTACGCCCCTGACCTTATCGATATGGAGAATGGCAAGGATAATGCTTTTAATGGTCTTGATTATCTGGTAGCTGACGGTTCCAGTGTTTACACCAATATGGTTAGAAATAAGGATGGGAGATTATTCGGCCATACCATGATCAAGACAGTCATCAACTGGTGTAAGGAATATAATATCAAAAATCTTATTATCACCCACTGCGGAAAACAGTTGGTTACCATGGATGAAAAAGACCTTGATAAAAAGATAGAGCAGTATGCGGGAGGAGCCGTAAAAGTCACAGTTGCTTATGACGGTTTCCGGACCAGGCTGTGACTTTGACCTATCCATGAAAATCCTTTTAGAAGCAATTCCGGCAATTATCTTCCTGCCAGCTTGATCCTTTTTAAAATAAAGGATGAAAATACCAGCGCCATCAGTATGGAAAATATGACGATCATCCCGGTATTATACAGGTCTGTTCCTATGAGTAAGCCATGTACAAATGCCATAAACAGCACCAGGTATACCATCGTATGCAGTATACGCCATGGTCTTATTTTACGGCGGATGAGTACAGCCAGAAGCCCGATATATAGAAATATAAGTGCCAGCCTGCCGGCATATATCCAGAAACCAGACCATGAAGAAAATACAGGTAAAAAAACTGATATATCTCCTGTCTGTATTGCATTCGTTACCGGATGGAGAGTTATAAGGGCCAGGCCGGTATAGGCAAAAATATGATGTATCTTTATAAACGGCTTGCCAAAATAACTGGATATCTCCTTTGAAAACGGCGTCATCATGGCGGCAATGGAAAGTGTTGTAAATCCAAAAAGGGCAAAAAAGCGCACAAAAAAGCCATAAACCCCTGTACCGGGTCCGGTTAAAAATATTATGCCCACCACAATATAGATGACCGCTATTCCGGCCAGCATGTAATATCCTTTTCTATTTATTCTTCTTTTATTGTGTTTTTTTTTGTTCAATATACTTTTCTTTACTGTACTAAGGGCTTTTTATATAAGTATATCACCTATTGAGGACAGCCCAAATCATTAATGGCTATAAGCTTAAGGTTGAACTCTCAACATACCCGGCATTGAGATCATCATATTTTTTTAATGTCTCCTGCTCCTCTTTGCCTCAAGTTCGCTTAATGCTTTCTTTCGGATGCGTATGGATCTTGGCGTTACCTCAACAAGTTCGCTGTCATCAATATATTCCAGGGCATCATCAAGACTCATTGTCCTGGGAACATTGAAATGTTCCATGCCTCCTTCACCCTTTGACCGCATATTTGACAGCTGCTTTTCCTTGCATACATTCACCCATATATCCACTTTACGGGAATTCTGGCCTACCACCTGGCCTTTATATACGCTGGCCCCGGCTCCATAGAACAGCTCTCCCCTGTCCTGCAGATTGGTCAATCCATATAATCGAGTTATTCCGCTTTCGCATGCGACCATTGAACCCCTTTCCCTTTTTTTCCATTCACCCTTATCCTCAAGATAAGAATAAAAGAGACTGTTCATTATTCCGCTTCCGCGGGTATCGGTCATGAAATCCCGCCTGTATCCAAACAGGCCCTGTGTCGGTATTGTAAACTCAAGATATGTGAATCCTTCGCTTTTTTCCATTTTTTTCATCAGCCCATAGCGGCTTTGCAGCTTTTGTATCACTGAACCGGAATACTGTTCGGGAACAGATATAAAAATCTCTTCATATGGTATATATCTTTTCCCCTTGATAGTCCTGGTTATCACCTGCGGCTGGGAAACCTGCAGCTCATAGCCCTCCCTGCGCAATCTTTCAATAAAAATAGCCAGGTGGAATTCACCCCTTCCTGAGATAATCCAGCCGCCGGCAGGATTATCTTCAACCATCAATGCCACATCATTCTCAAGTTCCTTATACAGTCTTTCCCTGAGCTGCCTTGAAGTGGTAAACTGGCCCTCCTTTCCTGCAAAAGGAGAGTTGTTGACAGAAAAATTTACTTTAACCGTAGGTTCCTCGATCTCTATAAGCGGAAGGGCAGCCGGACTGTCAATATCAGCCACTGTCTCACCTATCATAATATCCGGTATACCTGCAATTGCCACAATCTCCCCGGCTGCCGCCTGGCTGATCTCATTCCTGGCAAGCCCCTGGAAAGTCATAAGTGATGTAAGACGGCATTTTTTGTTCTTTCCTTCCCGGTTTATCTGCATTACTTCCTGGCCCGATTCTATCTTTCCATTATATATGCGGCATGTTGCCATGCGGCCCCTGTAATTATCCCAGTTTATTGAAGTAACAAGCATCTGCAAAGGCAGATCCCCGCTTCCGCCGGGGGAAGGAATATAATTTATGATCTCGTCAAATAATGGGGTGATATCCTGCATCAGGTTCAAATCAGGCTTCAAGCCTGATTTCCCCATTCTTGAAGAGGTATAGACAACAGGAAAGTTTGCAGTCTTATCATCTGCGCCAAGGTCGATAAAGAGGTCGAAAGTATCATTTAATGCCTTATTTATATTTGAATTGGGTTTGTCTATCTTATTTATGACTACGATAATCTTGTGATCAAGCTCAAGCGCTTTTTTTAATACAAATCTTGTCTGCGGCATAGGGCCCTCCTGGGCATCGACCAGAAGCAGTGAGCCCTCGGCCATTTTCAACACTCTCTCGACTTCCCCTCCAAAATCAGCATGTCCCGGCGTGTCTATGATGTTTATCTTTATACCGCGCCATATTATAGAGGCATTTTTTGAAAATATTGTTATGCCGCGCTCCCTTTCAAGTTCATTGCTGTCCATTATGCAGTCGGCAGCGGCATCTTCCTTGTTCAATTTTGTTTTTGACTGGCGTAGAAAAGAATCAACAAGAGTGGTCTTGCCATGATCAACGTGGGCGATAATAGCCACATTACGAATTTCCATGATTTGCAACCTTTAATGAACTATTCTATTTTTCCTGGACTTGCTTTTCTTAAAATTTTTCCTGCTGCCCGTTGAAAAAGATTTTTTATTCCTGCTTCTTTCTGAGCTGTCTACTCTCACTTTCCTGCCCTTAAAGACTTCATTGCCAAAAGCCTCGATAAAACCAGCCAGGTATTTTGATCTTACATCAATAAAGGAGTATACGCCTTTCATGTTTATACGCTTAAAAGCTTCCGGTGGAAGCGAAGTTATTTCCTTTAAATATTTAAGCATGCGCTCATTATTGAAGCCGTCAATTGTACCCAGATTGATAAATATACTTTTTGTATCCTTATTATTACCCCTGGCATGATCTTTCCTGGAAAAATCAATATTAAGATCCTTCGCATCACGGTAATAGTCCAGAAACCGGTTAAATTCCAGGGACACCATCCGGGTAATAAGCTCGGTCTTGTCTATATCCTTTAATTCCGAAGTTATTGCGGGCAGGTACTTTTCAATTCCAGGCTGGTTTATTTCAACTGTTTTTATCCTTTTCATTAGCGCCAGGAGCTGCTGCTGGCAGACTTCAACCCCTTCAGGTACTTTGGAATAAATAAATTTTTTATTTATATGTTTTTCTATATACCTTATTTTACCCATATCTTTTGTATTTAAAATTGAAATAGTTATGCCGGATTTGCCTGCTCTTGCCGTTCTCCCGCTGCGGTGGGTATAGATCTCCATCTCATCCGGAAGCTGGTAGTTTATCACATGGCTCACATTATTGACGTCGATCCCCCTGGCTGCCACATCGGTTGCCACCAGCAGCTGCAAATTTTTTTCCCGGTAATGCTTCATTACCTTATCCCTCTGCGCCTGGTTTAAGTCACCATGAAGGGAATCTGCATTATATCCGTCTTTTATGAGCTTTTCTGCAATTTCCTGGGTCTCGATCCTGGTCCTGCAGAAGACAATGGCAAATATATCTGGATTTGCATCCAGTATCCTTTTTAGCGCCGTGTACCGGTCCCGCTCATGAACAACATAATATATATGTTCAATATTATCAGCTCCGGCATTTTTTGTACCTGCAGTTATTTCAAAAGGATCCTGCATATATTTACCTATAATCGAATATATCTCATCCGGCATCGTGGCAGCAAACAGCCAGGTTTTCCTTTCTTTTGGTGTAAATGCAAGAATTGAATCTATGTCTTCCTGGAACCCCATATTCAGCATCTCGTCAGCTTCATCAAGGATGACATATTTTATTGCTGAAAGGTCTATTTTCTTTCTTCTTATAAGGTCATTTAAACGGCCCGGAGTTGCAACTATAACATGTGCGGCTCTTTTTATCCTTTTTATCTGCATATCGATGCTTGCGCCCCCATATACCGGCACTATGCTAAGTCCCTGGAGATACCTGCAATAACTTTCAAGATCATTTGATATCTGAATGCATAGCTCCCTTGTAGGGGCCAGTATGAGTGCCTGTATGGCTGTTTTATCCAGGTCAAGCAGCTCTATGAGAGGGAGTCCGAATGCAGCGGTTTTACCGGTTCCTGTCTGGGCAAGACCGATAAAATCCCTGTTGCCTTTTTTGAGCACCGGTATGGACCGAACCTGTATGGGAGTGGGCTTTTTAAATCCCAGCTCTTTTATAGACCTGATCGATTCCTTACATATTCCAAAATCTGTAAATCCATTCCTTGATTCCATATCGCAAACTTCATCATCTACTTGCCGGCCATTGATCGCATCCGGATTTGATCCTTTTACATCTATCGTTTTTATATTCATTTTTTTCTCTTTTTTTGCATGGCTAATAATTGTAATAAGATATAATATTTTTATCGCAAAATTTGATTTGAAGACTGAAGCAGTGAAAAATAATCGAATTATTAATTATATTTCTTAATTGCCTTCCGGCTTAAAATCTATATCCATTTTAACTGGTTGATTATAGCATATTTGCACTATTTATATAATTAATCTTTTTCTGCTATAAAAGTCATCAAGCCCGGGCGATGGCTGGAGCACTGAATAAAACTGAGTCAACTGTTTTACAAGCTGTTAAATATCCCAAATAGCCATGCCCTTTCTGGACTTTGCGGATCATTTATTATTGCTGTAAACAAGCTGGCCGCAGGCTGCGCATATATCCTGCCCGAAGCTGTATCTCTGAGTAACAGCTATGCCGTTCTTCTCAAGAACTGACCTGAATTTATTTATAACATCTTCTGGCGGAGTCTTTTGCTCCCCTGTGCCATTAAAGGGGATAAGATTTACAAAACATAAAATACCTCTAAGCAGAAGCGAGAGTCCTTCTGCATGCGAAACGCTGTCATTTATACCTTTGATCATTATATATTCAAACATAACCCTGCGGTTTGTTTTTTCAATATATTTTCTCACAGCATCCATCAGCATTTTAAGTGAGTATTTATTGTTAACGGGCATCAGGCTGCTTCTAAGTTTATCTGTGGCAGCATTCAGGAAAACAGCCAGGTTTACCTGCAGGTTTTCTGAAGCAAGTTTTTCAATTTTATCGGGTATGCCGCAGGTTGATACAGATATCTTTCTTGCTCCGATATCAAATTTTTCCCTGTCGTTTAAAATCCTTATAGAACTGATAACATTGCTATAATTTAAAAAAGGCTCGCCCATTCCCATATATACCACATTTGATACCCTGTCACCGCTGTTTTTAAGAAAATATTTAAAGAAAAGCACCTGTCCTGCAATCTCAAAGGGAGTAAGATTTCTTTCATATCCGGCTTTTGCGGTCCTGCAGAAAATACAGCCCATCGGGCATCCTGCCTGGCTTGACACGCATACAGTGTTTCTATGTCCCCTGCGGGTTGTGTGCCGCAGAAGTACTGTTTCCACAACAAGACCGTCGTCCATCTCCAGCAGGGCTTTTAAGGTTGAGCGGTCAACCGACCTGATTGTCTCAAAATCAAACCCCAAAGGCGCCTCCTTTTCAAGCAAATCCCTTATTTTTTGGGGAAGCGCTGTAGCGCTCTGCCATGAGTCAACCATATCACTGAAAATTGCTTTTTGAGCCTGTGAATATCTATAAGAGGGCTCATCAGCTAGTAATTTTTTTATTTTTTCAAAATCCATAAATATATTATTTGCCAGTTTTCTTAAAATCAATCATATAAGAATATCAAAATATTCAAAGCCGTCTGGAATCAATACACTAAAATGCTTCCGGTCAAGAGTAGCCAGCTTGTTTGTGCCCAGTCTTTCAGCAATGGCCACTATTGAGCTGTCAACATAACCGGCATTCAGGTCATCATATTTTGTCAATATCTGTAATATCCTTGAAATATCCTTGAATGTCACTGTTTCCATTATAAAGCTGGACTTATCTATTTCTTCCAGGAATTTTTTTTCATATTTGCTGCCAAATCTATATTTTAATAATTGACAGACTTCCACAGTAACCGTAGATGGAATAATGCAAATAGTTTCTTTTTGTGATACAAGGTCGATTATTTCCTTATTTAAGTGGTGCCTCTTATCTGATAAAGCTATTATTGCGCTGGTATCAAGGATTACCTGCAATCAATCCTCCCCGGCTATTATTTTATCCAATATCTCCTCATCTTTTTCAGCAAAATATGGATCACCGCTGTCTACCATACCGGCAATACCGATCTTTTTTGCTTCTATATTTTTTGCCAGAAACTCCGATACAGCTTCCCGGATAAGAAAGCTCGTGGATTTATTAGTCTTGCGGGATAATGCTCTAAGATTAACCAAGTCCTCCTGCTTTAATAGTATTGATGTGCGTTCTTTTTTCATGTCTCTCAATATTTGTATATTTTTATTAATATGTATATTATTCATAATATGCATATTATCATATATTTGTGCACAGTCAATATGAAAACATCGATATCTTCCTCCATTACTCTATTACCTGGATGCGCCCTCTATGTTGACATATAGGCTTAAGTATCTTTTTACCAGAAGCAAAATTATTGATCACCTGGATAAATAACCCTGACATCAAATAGCCGCCATCGGCTTGATGATCTCCTTGATCTCATCAAGCTTTTTGTTTCCAAAAGTCCCGGTCCAGGATAATTCTCCGCTATTGTCAATGTTTAAAC
>CAYNXW010000131.1:0-7599 GCA_964401265.1 uncultured Pirellulales bacterium
GCGGCAACGGACCAGAACACTATGACGAATCAGCATTTAAACAGGAACGAACAACAGGAGGCTATTGATGAAACCTAAAGAATTGGCAAAAGAATATGGCGTAACAGCCATGCAAGTTGGGAAGCGGCGCAAGTCGTTCTTCCCCGACACCGAGGGCGGCGACCTTACCAAAGAAGAAATTGCCGTGCTACGTGAATACTACGAGGGGCTGGACGACCTGGAAGAGCGTAAGGCTATGGAGGACGTCGTTAAGCCCCGTTACGTTGAGGGGGTAATAACATACACCAAGCCCAATTGTAGGCGCGTAGAGGTGCGTTTACTGCCCAACTACGAGCGTATAATTGCCCTAATGCACACACCACACTGCAAACAATTTTTAATGAAGAAAACCAAATTTGAGGTTATTGAAGATGAACGAGGAAAACACTATCGACACGAATCACTGTCAGGCCGTGCGTGGCAATGTTAATTTAGAGGAGGGTTCGCGCCACGACTCCCTTGCTTGGCTTGCGTGGGAGCAGCTTCAACGCGGAATAGTTCGTGGCTCATCTAAGATGGACACCGAAGAAATAAGTTATTTTACAGGCATGAGTTACGATTCTGTCAAAGAAATACAAAAACAAGGTTTGATTAGATTTACCACATTAGTATAATACCCTTATGCAAGATGCACACCTTGAAGGGCTAACCTATGTCCAGAGTGAGCCGGATATGTTGGCCCTGCGTAGGGCTTACGATGACGACGTAAACGATTCCTCTGGTTTTTTTGACAACTGCGCGGATTCTTGGAATCAACGTCGTAACCTTTGGAACGGCAAAACCCGCGACCAAAAGAAACACGCTTTAGACGCAAAGCCCTGGCGTTTTGCTTCTGACCAAGAGGTTCCCGTCATTGATCCACGCATTAACACCCTTGTGGCGTTGATGATGAACGCCGTGAGGGACGGCAACCTTACAGCACAACCCGTAGGAAGTAACGACGTAGAACGTGCGGCTGCGACTTCCAACTTTATGCGCTGGTGTATCGACGCTTGGGTAGTAGGGTTCTACGACCAAATTGAGTTGACGTTGAACCATATGCTTGAGAAGGGTTATGCTGCTACGTTTGTAGGGTGGGAATCTAAGAAGCGCCAGCACCTTGAGCAGATTGACATTGAGCAAATTGCTGAGACTGCGCCAGAAGTTGCGGAAATGCTCATGGACGTTGACCGCGAGGAAGAGGTTATTGCTATGTTGCAAGAAACCTTTGAAGGTGTTAAAAAGTCTCGTGCGCGTAAGGCTCTTAAACAACTACGTAAAACGGGTGTGGCTGAAATACCTATTGTAGTTGGCGACATCAACCGTCCCTGCATCTGCGCACAAGACCCCGCTTCAGACATTATTATCCCGTCTTATACAATGGACGCAAGCAAGATGCACCGCGCCCACCTGCGCCACTTTATGACGGCACAGGACATTGAGAACATGGTTGCGGCTGACGAAGTGGACAAAAGGTGGGCAAAGGAAGTTATTGAAAACCACATGGGGGTAACACAATCAGAACTTGATGGTCCCTATGCTCAACGGGGTTACTACCACTACAACCGAAACTCTACATTGTTCGACAGCGGCAGCAAGGACGCCGAGGATCTGGTTGAGGTGGTGCGCACGTTCCAACGCTTTATCGACCCCGACGACGGCGCAGAAGGCATTTATCAAACCATTTGGTGTCCTAAGCAGGCAAAAACCGGCACAGATGACTACGGCAGCTTTGAACTGATGAATGGTTGGGACGAAATGCCGATTGCAATTACACCGCTTACACGGGACACCAAACGTATTCTTGACGTTCGCAACGTATCCAACTTACTGAAGGGCAATCAACGCCAAGCCAAGGTTACACGGGACTCATACATTGACCAAATGTCAATTGCCATGAACCCGCCACGCACACACCCTGCTGGACGTCCTGCGGCTCAATGGGGTGCAGGTGCAGACTTTGCTACCCGTCGTGGCGAAGAAAACCTCTACCGGACACTGGATCTTCCCGACACGCGTAGGGATGGTGTAGCACTTGAGGAATACCTGGACTCTGAGGCAGACAGAGTAATGGGACTAAGCTCTAATGACCCTGCCTCAATGACGCGTCAGCAATACTACATTAACCGCGCACTCTATCATGTATCGGAAGTTTGCCGGCTTATTTACAAAAACTATCAGAAGTTTGGCGACGACGAAATACACTTCCGCATCACGGGCGTTCCTGATCCGCAGACGTTCAACAAACTTTACAACGACGAAGAACTGGATGTCCGTATTGCTTACGATGCTCGTATGTCCAACCCCGAGTTTGTAGAAAAGGCTGTGCAAAACTTGATGGCCTTGGCGCAGAACGACCCCGATGGCACATACAACTCCCGAGAAATTAGGACTATCGCCGCATACATGACTGTTCCTCAGTTTGCGCAGCGCATTGTTCAGCCCGAAGGCCAGGCCAGAGAGCAAATTCTGAAGAAGGTGGCGATGGACATTAGTTTCATTGACAGTGGACAAGCGGTAAACGCACAGCCAAACGGCGCACGTGTCGCTCTAGACTACCTTTCTCAGTATGTTCAACAGCAGGACATTATGCTCAAAATGCAACAAGACCCTGCGTTTGCCGAGCGTCTTATGAACTATGCACAGGGCTACGAGTTCCAAATCAGTCAGCAACAGAACGCCACAATTGGACGTATTGGCGCAAGCCCCACACAACTTCAAGGAATCACTAATCAGTAATGGAGCAAGTAAGTTACGAAGACGCACTAGGGTATTTCCGCAAACTTGACCCACATTGGTCAGCAATGATTAAAGGATTACGCGATATGCGCGAGGGCGAACTGGCGAAGGTAAAGCGCAACTTAGACACACCCAACGTCCAGGACAGGGGCTACCTTGATATGCAACTATTTGCCAGAATTACCGCACTTGACGACATTATCTGTGAACTTGAGGCGGTTGAAGAACAGAACGACGATTAGTTAGATTTACCAAATCTGTATAATACAATTACGCGAACCTCATGCGTAGTTGAGTGTTATGACAGAAGCTAAATCAAACGACAACCCCGATGTCGTCCAACAAGTATCGGGTGAAGATCAGTTAGACGTCCAGAACCTTATCACTAAGGCTGCTGGTAACATACTGAACAAATCGTCCAAGGAAGAATCCAAGCCAGAGGAAACCGAAGAGACTGAAACAGTGGAGGACACGGAATCGACCGATAATGTAGGAGATACCGAGGAAGCCAAAACTGAGGAAGTCAACGAGGAAGAGACTAGCGGGGAAGAAACCGAAGACACCGATGTTCTTTCACAGATTGATTTTGACGCACTAAGTGACGACGACAAACAAGAAATTGCCAAAAGAGTAGGCAGCGGTGCAGGTAAAGAAATTGGAAAGTTGCGAAAAGAACTAGCGGAGGCCAAGAAACAATCCGAGGCTCTGCAATCACAACTGGAAGAAGGCTTTGCTCCCGCCGACGACAATCAATACGCAAAAGTAAAAGACGTAGCCAAACTCGACGACACAGAAAAGCAAATAAACCAAGCCCTTGAATACTACCAAGGCCGGGCATTAAGCGGTGATTGGGATGTTAATAATGAAGGAGACGAAGGTATATTTGACGGACAAGGCAAATTCTGGACCAAGGATGCCGTAAAACAAGGTGTTCTTGCTATGCAAAAGCAAACAAGGGATATTGCCCTACAGCGACAACGCATACGTGATTTAGGCGACATTGAACGCTACGAATCAAACGAGTTTGAGAAAACCAAAGAAGAACTCGCATGGCTTCAAGAAGAAGACAGCGAGCAATTCAAGGAGTTCAAGAAGCTTACCGAAGATTCGGAACTAAAGCACCTGGAACGGGTAGCACCGAAATGGGGCAAACGCCTCAAGCGCATTTTGGCGCATTATGTTAATTCGGTTAGCGCACCCAAGCCCACGGGAAAACTAAACCTTCCGCTTAAACAAGCGAAGAAGATTGGTTCTGCAAGTAATGCTGCTTCAGCAAATCCGAACGGCAACAAGAGACGTGGCAAGGCAATGGAAAAAATCAACAGTGGAGACTACGGAGACGACGATTTAGCTGCAATGATGTTCGGTCGCTAATGGCGACTTAATTTAATCCTAACACTATACTATTATGCCAGCATCTAATACATATGATACTACAAATCTCGGTTCGGCTGTTGCCAATACCGAAGATTTGACACGTGGGGCGCACCTTATCTCTCCTGAGAACTCGCCCCTTTATTCGACCCTCGACAAAGAGCAAGCCACAGCCACTTTCCACGAGTGGATTTTGGACGACCTTGCTGCACCAGACGACACTGGTATTATCGAAGGCGCCGACGCCGAGTCCTTTGAGGACGCTTTCGGTGAGCAAGCCCGTGTAGGTAACTACCTCATGACCATTGAGCGCACAGCCAAGGTTACGGACGACCAAGAACTTGTTGATAACGCAGGTGGCGTAAACTTCGCTGGTGCGATTATGAAGAAGCTCAAGGAGTTGAATCGTGACGTTGAAAAGCGTCTTTGCTCAACTACTGCTCGCGACCCTGGTTCCAAGTCCACCGCTCGCCAAGCCGCAGGTTTTGGTGAAATGCTTGGTGGTTCTTCGACTGTGTTCCCGGCTGAATACGAGACTCCTGCTTCCAGCATCAGTTCTTCTGCTGTTTCGGAAAGCGTTGAGGACGGTATTATCCGTTCTATCTTCAACGAGTCTGGTGAGCGTCCGAACCTTCGCCTCTATGGTGACAGTCAGTTCCTTGCCGATCTGAACGCCGCTACAATGCGTCTTAACACCACAGGGACCGACGGAGCCGCACAGCGCGTTGCCGTCAACCTTAACGGTGAAAAGGGTGCGCTGAAGTTCCGCGTTCGCATCTACGAATCGCAGCATGGTGCTGTTGAAGTCTTTGACCTCAACCCGCAATGCACAAGCGACACCGCTAACAACGACACTGCCTTCTACATCAATCCTGCTTACGCTTGCGTTGCCGAGCTTGGTGGTTTGATCCAGAAGGAACTTCCCGATTTGGGTGGTGGTCGTCGTGTTCTGCTTCGCCGTAAGTTCTGCCCTGTGGTTAAAAACCCACGCGCACACGGCTATCGTTCAGCATCCTAAACTACGGAGGTAAAATACTATGAGCATTGCAAATAGCCCACTCAGCATCAACGAAAAGACTGGCGACTTCACACACGTTGCCGTCTTTGACTACACCGACATCCAAGACAACGCTACTGACGCTAACCAAGCAGTAATCGCTACCATCCCTGCTGGTGGTGCGGTTGAACTCTGCTACGTTTACGAAGACGTTGCTTTGGCTGGCACATCTGACATCACTCTTGATGTTGGAACGACTACTGGCGACCCCGACGAGTTCATTGACGCACTTGACGTTGATGGTCTTTCGGCTCCTGCCTACAACACAGGTGATGCGTTCACCACGGCAGAAGGAGAAGCTAATAAGCTTATCCTTGCTGGTGCAACTTCTACCGCTACGGACATTGTTGCCGAGTGGAACGGAACTGTTGCTAACCTTACAGCCGGTCGTGTTATCATTGGCCTTCGGATTCTGAATCCTGGCCGTTTTACTAAGTAAAACTTAACTGGAAGGAGTTGCCCCCTAGTGGGGGCGCTCCAACCTTTTATTATGGGTAAGAAACTTTCACAGGACGAATTGGATCACGGCGCAGAGGTCTACTGGAAGGGCGAGGTTGATAAGGCTTTGCACGAACTAGACCAACGACAGAAGGCCGTTAATAAAGATGCGTATGATACCATGCAGCGTCAAAAAAGTGAAGGTGAAGGCGCACTAGGGCCACTTGTTTGCGAAATGGACGGACGCGAATGGTTGTGGCTTAAGGAGCAATACGGCGACGAAGCCGTGCGCGACCCACAATTTTTAGCGGATTACAAACGACTCCGCGACCAACAATTCCTTCCAAATCTTTCTAAGCGTTGGGTATAAATGAGCTTACGGACACGCACATGGGATCAATTGGTAGATACAGTTTCGGCCTATGCCGGTGTTACGGTATCGGCTAACCCCAAAGACCTTACACGGGTTCAGACCCTTGCCAATCAAGCAGCGCGGGAAGTTCACGAATTTTACCCTTGGCTGGATCGATGGTTGGTTGTAGCCGAACCACGCACAGTAAGTAGAGGGCAAGTGGAATCCACGGAGGATTCTTTTTACGTTTACGGCGCAGGGACAGATGCAGTAAATGGTTTGTATGTGCGTAATGGAAGCACGGACTCAAAGCCGGCCTACACGTTGTATGACTCAGATGGCACTACGGAACTTTACAATTTGTTTAGCCATGGATCGGGAGTATGGTTACTGACTACAAACTCGATTGGTTCTTCTCCCGACGCAAATTCTCTTTATACAATTACCAGCGACTCAGACACAGTCCCGACGAGTGGTTGGAGTGTGGGAGGGGCTGGCACAAGTCCAGCACCTTTACTTGTAGATGTAGCAGAAATATACTTAATGCTGCATATGGACCGCTACAACATTTACCAAGACCGCGTAAGCCAACCTTTGGAGTTTCATACGTTTGCCGGCAATTACATCATACAGGCGCGTGACATTCCTAAAACTGCTTATTGCACATATCAGAAGCCATTAACAGAAGAATATGGCAACGGAACGGGAGGCACAACGTCCAGCATCCCTGAAGAATTATTTAGCTACATGGCTCTATATGCGGCGCGGCAAATGCAAATTGTAAGTCGCCAATCAAACAGTAACCAACTTTACGCTGCGGTAACGGCAAAGCAAGTGCAGGACGCTTTTGAATCTATTGGTATGCGACAGGAATATCAAGGCACTATTGAAAACGTAGCCAAGCGCATTACCACACATTTCACAACTAACACAAACCTCGTATAATCATGGGAACACCGTATAATAATCAACTGGAACAAGGTTTCTTGGGCGGTAACGTAATTGACGACACAACTCAAACTGACGGCAAATTTGGTGGTCTTTTGATTGTGGAGGACGCCGTTATCAACACTTGGACTTGTTCTAACCTTACCAACTCAGCCGACCTTGCAGGGCCAACGCTTCCTGCAGGTATCTACATTCCAGCCAAGTTTACGTCTATTACGCTGACCTCTGGAACAGTTATTGCTTACACCCGCGACCAACACTCGTAAACAGATAGGAGCAAATAATGCCTAAGAAATCAACTAAGAAGAAGGGTCGTTGCTGGTCCGGCTATAAGCCTGTCCGTGGCAAGAAACCATACAGCAAGGGTAGCTGCAAAAAGAAATAAAAGCGAACGATGCCTAAGAAAAAATCAGCAGCAAAGAAATACGCAGACGGCACAACGTATCGTGCAAATGGGAAGACCTACAAGCGCGTGAGTGCCCCAGGAACTAAGCGTGGTGATGCCTTTTGCGCCCGAACTAACAACAAAAGCTACAAGACAGCCAAGGGTCGAGCAAGGCGCAAGGCATGGAAATGTTCTGGTAGCAAATCAAAAAAGAAGTAAGATACCATGTTTTTTGGTCAAAAGTTAGCTCTGGGGCGAGTTCGTACGTTGTTTAGAGGTCTGCTGGAC
>CAYNXW010000132.1:0-1727 GCA_964401265.1 uncultured Pirellulales bacterium
CCAAACCGGCCAACCCGTCTTCACCGCCTCCGACCCCCTCTCCGGCGAATTCGCCCCAGGCACCGTCGGCTGCGTCGACATCCAATTCCAGGTCCAGCAAGGCCAATCCACCCGACCCGTCTCCGCCTCCATCGTCCCCCGAAACGTCCTCTACGCCAGCAAAAACTAATAAGAAAGAACACCCCTTACAATCTCACCCCTGCCCCGCCAGCCCAACGAAGCCCCGCGATCTCATCGCGGCCTTAGACCTCCAACAACACTCTTCGAACGCTACTCTTCACCTTCATTCATAACTCAAAACTCACAACTATTTCAACACACCTCGTCCAACACGTGCTCCGACACAAATATCGGCGTACTGTCCAACACCCCCAACGCTATCGCGTCACTGGGCCGCGAATCAATCTCCAGCATCTGCCCGTCCCGGCTGATTACCAGCAACGCGTAAAACGTGTGCTCCTTGATATTGCTGATTACCACCCGCTCGATCTGCCCACCCATCTCGTTAATCACATGATGCAGCAAATCATGCGTCATCGGCCGAGGCGTCGGGATCCCCTTCAGCCGCCGATCAATCGCGATCGCCTCGCTGATCCCAATCACTATCGGAAACGACCGCTGCCCGTCCACCTCCTTCAAAAAGATAAACTGCTGCTCCGACGTCTCCTGAATAATGATCCGCGTCAGCTCCATTTGTACTTCCATGGCCAAGCCTTTCATGTTGGAATTGCTCTGCCCGATCATTATACCATACGCTTCCCCTACCCGCCCGGCAACTTCGCCAGGTTCGCCTCCACCGTCCCCATCTGCTCTTGAAGCTGCACCAGACGCTCACGCTCCCGCGCCACCACCTCCGCCTTCGCACGATTCACAAAGTTCTCATTCGCCAGCTTCCCCTCGCAACGCCCCAACGCCGCCGCCAACTGCTCCTTCTGACCCTCCAACCGCGCCCGCTCCTGCGCTACATCAATTAACCCGTGAACGTAAATCTCTATCTCATCAGCAATTGCAACGGCCGCATCGTCCGGCTTCACCGCCCCCTCGCTCACCTCCAACCGCTCCAGACTCGCCAGATGCCTGATCAAATGCCCCTGCTCCGCCAGCAACGCACAACGCCCCGCCGATGCCTTCGCCGACGCCTCCAACCCCTTCCGGGGCCCCACCTGATAACGCGTCCGCACCTCACGTATCGCCCGCACCGTCTGCTGCACCACCTCCATCTGCCCCTCCGCCTCTTCGTCAACCAACCCCCCCATGCCCCCAGGCCACGCCGCCTGCGCCAACGCCGACGAATCCGCCGCCTCCCCCACCCCCGCCAGACCACGCTCCGGGCACACCTCACGCAACTTCTGGTAAATCGCCTCCGTAATAAAAGGCACAAACGGATGCAGCAACCGCAACGCCTCATCCAGCACGAACGCCAGCACCCGCTGAGCCCCACCCCGCAACGACTCATCATGCATCCGAGGCTTGATTAACTCCAGATACCAATCACAAAAATCATTCCAGAAAAACCGATACAAACCGTTCATCGGCTCGCTGAACTTGAACTCCTCCAACTGACCCGTCGTCACCTCCACCGCCCGCGCCAGCCGCGACAAAATCCACCGATCCTCCAACGGTAACTCCGTGGCATGGGCATCTTGCCCATGATTCTCTTTTTCACCCCCCTGCACCCCCTCCAGATTCATCAACGCAAACCGCGACGCGTTCCACAACTTGTTACA
>CAYNXW010000132.1:1827-7590 GCA_964401265.1 uncultured Pirellulales bacterium
CTCGTTCTGTGTCGCGGGCATCTTGCCCTCGTTCTGTGTCGCGGGCATCTTGCCCGCGTTGTGTGTCGCGGGCATCTTGCCCTCGTTCTGTGTCGCGGGCATCTTGCCCGCGTTCTTCTCTTACCTCCTGCCCAACAGTTTTCTTCACCGCCACATACCACTGGTCCGACAAATAAGGCTCGATCGGCACATGACTGCGATAACTATGCCCCACCTCATGCGCATAAGGCCGCACCTCCGCCAAGAGCTGTTCCTGCCTGAACCACTCCACAATCGCCTCACGCGCCTCAAAACGATCCATCCCCAGCAAAAACTGCGCATCCTCGCTGCAGTCCTCCCACCCATACTTATCGCTGATCGTCCCGTCCGGCGCCATCACATTAATCACGTCCAGCCCATGCCGCTGCCCGATCTCCCAGTCGTTCGGATCATGCGCCGGCGTCACCTTCAAAAACCCCGTCGAAAAACGCGCCTTCTCGTCCTCGCTCTCCGCGTCCGGCAGCACCACGTGCTCATCCGCCACAATCGGTATCTCCCGCCCGGCGATCGGCAGCCGCACCTTCTTGCCCACCAACGCCGCCGCCCGCGGATCACCCGGATGCATCGCCACCGCCGTATCACCCAGCATCGTCTCTGGCCGCGTCGTCGCCACGGTGACGTACTCAATTATCGTGTCGCGGGCATCTTGCCCGCGTTCTGTGTCGCGGGCATCTTGCCCGCGTTCTGTGTCGCGGGCATCTTGCCCGCGGAAGTCTTCTATTCTCCCCTGCCATGGCCACTCAACCAGCCCACCTTTTTCTGCGTTCGCAGTCACATAATTGACCTGATGCCAATAATCCTCCTCATTGCGTATCAGGTGATCGTAGTACTCCTCCATCCAAACTTGTCCTGTCCTATCGAGCACGCTATTGACGGCCTTAGCCGTGAATGACTTCCAGGAGTGTACGATACTCTCAAGTTTGTGTCTATTTAACGGGCGGATGATGACATGAACGTGATTGGGCATAACTACCCAGGCAACCAGTTTGTATCGCTCACCATCAAAGTGTCTGAATGCGTCCTGCACAGTTTTGGCAACTCGTGCGTCTTTCAGGAAGCAGCAGCCGTGACCCGCATCGAGATATGACTCTATCCGTTCGGAAAAGAGTGTTTGTAACTTGTTCCGCTCATTGTCGGTCAGTTCCCGTTTCTCCTGGGCAGCACGATCAAAGATAGCCTGACGAGCATCTCGCCATGATTGAGCTACGTCGGCGGGCACGGAATCCGCAAGCCGGAAGGTGATGGCATACGTTGCGCCTTCTTGTGTCCAGTGAGGTAGATATCGTCCGGAACGTTTCTCTACCGCTTCGTGTCCTTGGCCATCCTCCGAAGGTTCTGCCCCATATTTCTTCAAGCTCTCCGCGCCACCGCCTCCCGGTACCCGCACCGCCTCCACCAGCGGATACCGCATATACCAGAAATGCCCCTCCACCGTCTCGTGCTCCACCTCGTCGTCCGCCAGCACCGTCTGCGTCGCCGGATCCCAGTTCACCAGCCGCTTGCCCCGATAGATCAACCCATCCGCAAACAACTTGAAAAACGCACCCCGCACCGCCCGCGCACACACCTCGTCCATCGTAAAACGCGTCCGCCGCCAGTCGCAAGAGCAACCCATCACCTCCAGCTGCCCCACGATCCGCGCCTCGTACTCATCCTTCCACGCCTGCACCCGCCCGACAAACTCCTCCCGTGCAAACTCCGTCCGACGCTTGCCCTCCTCCGCCAGTATCCGCTTTTCCACCACGGTCTGCGTCGCGATCCCCGCGTGATCCGTCCCCGGCATCCACAACGCGTTACGCCCCTGCATCCGCCGCCATCGCACCAGAATATCCTGCAGCGTATTGTTCAACGCATGACCCAGATGCAACGCCGCCGTCACGTTCGGCGGCGGGATCACGATCGTGTAAGACTGCCCCTTCGTCTGCCCCTCACGCGGCGCCTCCGCATCGAAACAATGCTCCCGCTCCCACAACTCACTCGCCTGCCCCTCGACCGCCGCCGGCTCATACAACGTACCTAGTTCTTCTGCCATAACCTGCCGTTTTCTTCTAAGATATCCTCACACAACGACCCTGTCCTTGCTGGCATTACCACCAAAGCGACAATCCACACCATCGGACATCATTGTGTTAGGGGCCCTAAGTCCCTGTTAATCAGAATGTTCCTTGCAGCGATTATAAAACCCCCGCCCCCACTGTCAACCCCGCCAACCCCACCGTCCGCGCAAAGAAACGCCCCGTTCGAGAGCCACCAGGACAATCTCGTTCGGGGCGTGTGTCTAGGCCCTGGTCCTCTTACTAGCAATGTACGCGACGTCGCTCCAACCCCACCAACGCCATGCCGCCCAGCCCCAACAGAAAAAAGGTCGCCGGCTCCGGTATCGTAGGCCATTCCTTCAAAACAAAGCTGTCCCCCACCTCCAGCTCCGTCACGATTCGCACATAGTTGTCATCCGTCCCACGATAACCCGGAAAGAAATGCTGCCCCGACGCCAACTCCCCGCCCTCGAAATCCAGTTTCATCGGCCGCTCCCCTGCCACCAGCGACACCTCGCTGAACGGATTGTACGACAGCACCACATCACCCTCCGAGACCACTATCGGCCCCTCAAACACATACCCCGGATCGAACCACACCGCACCCGTCCCCACCAGCTCCGGCGCCACCGTCATATGAAAATCATACCACGTCCGACCCGTATTGTTCGTCACCACTTCACCCGTAACAATAATATCCGGCGCAAAATCCGCCGCTTCCGCATCCACCAGCGTGAACTTCAACGGTATATCATCACCCAGTAGCCCCCCGTCGAACGACTCCGAATCAAACTCCTTATCCAATTCGATCCACACCGCACCGTCCGCCGTACCCTTGTACGTCACCCACACCTTGCCGTCAAATGCGTCGTACGCATCCACTTGCCAGCCCGTATCCCCTATCGCCATCGGCGCCGCCTCGCTCGCCACCCCCAACAGCACCACCACCAGCAACGCAACGGCAATCTTCAGTGTCCTCATCATCTCGCACTCTCCCTTTCTCTCAATGACGTACTGCCTCGCCTGCCTTGGGTACGAAGTGCCCGCCGCCTGGCATCACGTCCCAGATTCATCTTCACCGCCAAAGACGCCGCCGACCCAGTGCCAGGCCCGGCAAACCACCCAACAGCAACAGCACCGTCGCCGGCTCCGGGATCGCCCCAGCTTCACGCAGCGATGGCAACGTCGGCGCCCCAGGACCAAATACCACCTCCGCACCGGTTCCCCAACCTTGCGTCCTCGCCTCGCTCGCCACTTGCGTGTTGATCGTAAACTCCCGATCAAACAGTATCCGAGTCCGATACGGAATCGACACGTTCACAAAGTCAATCCGAACCATCCCATCATCAACCGTCACCCCGCTGATGTGACGCTTGCGAATACGACCCCGCGTCCGCACCACCACCTTGCCTCGCTTGTTCGTCGTCAAATCTACCGAACCCGCAAAAATACGCCGCCCGCTCTCTCGCGTCAGCAATATATCAAATGACGCGTCCAGCCCCGCGAACGTGTCGTCAAACGAAGCGTCCTTCATCAACAACAGCGAACCATCTAGCATCACGTTGCCCCGAACCGTGGCGCCACGACCCCGCTGCCGACCCAAATCCTCCGCGCTCAGCACAAACGTCCGACTGTGACCCGTCTCATTCTGAACCGCGTAATCCGTCGCTTCACCAGGCACCGTATACGCGTAAACATGTTGGTATATCTGTGGATTTTCCGCCGACGCCCCACTGTGGGCGATTGCCCGATCATAATATACATCCTGAACGTACTGGTAGGGCGCCCCGTCACCGTAGCCCGGCAACACATTCGGCAATGGCGCCGACAAAGCCTGATCGTTACGCACAATGTGCGTCATCGCCGCGTTCCACGCCCGGCTGCCATCAAAATCCACCAGCGTCGCCCAGACACTCCCAGAGCCCGCCACCAACACCACCACCAGTGTCCTGAAAGCACGGATAAGATGCTCGCCCTTCGTCTGCATCATTGTTCTCCCTCGTTTGTCAGAGAACCCGCCAACAGTGACAGCGCTATCGCCCACCACATGCGGACTTCCTTACCCAAAAACTCTTAAAAACCAGGGCAAACCAATGCGAATGCCGCCCAACTACGCCGTCGAACTGCCTGACCACCGCCAAAAAAATCGGCCGTCACGCACCTCGCACAGATAGTCCCGGGCAAGCATCAAGGGAAGGGCCTCTCTCTCCGTCCCAGGCTTGGCTTCGCCGCTAGCGTTAACTCTATTCCACTTTGTCTATCGGTCGTGCCCTGCTCAGGGCAAAACTCATCGCAGCCCCCCTCGCCTCATAGCACCAACTGCCACCGCCACCATACCGGCTAGCGGTCTCATGACGCCTTCAATCACGCTCGCGATGCTCTGTAATTTCTCTCGCAAATTGGAATTGTGTGTGGGTGGGTCCTCTTGCTCTCTCCAGCTTTGGACTCTCTCTCTAACTACGCAGGCCTGTCCGTTCCCTCACCTAGCCTACGCCACTCTCTACTTCAGTGTAACCGCAAACGCCGTACCATGCAAAGACAAATTTCCCCCACCCGCTCCTGTTAAGTGGTAAGCCCTTTTCACATAACACCTTACGTTCGATTACCGCCCCTGCCCCACCTGCCTTGCCACCCACGACCCACCTGTCCCGTTGATAAAAAACACCGCCCAAAACACCCGCTTGCTACCTAAGTGCTTGCTGGCAAAACGCTTACGCTTAATCGCCCTCCGCGTTGCCCCCACGCAACACCTCTGCCCGCGTAAACACACGCCCATGCCCTTGCACCCCTTCCGTCTCTAAACGCCTGCCTCTTGTTGCAATCCGACCAGTTTTCCGCAATGATAACGCTCATGGGTACCACCATCGGCCAACAACTACGCGCGTGCGGACGAAATACGCTGCCAGACCACATAAAGGTAGGCCGCGACTCCTATCGGCTCGAAAAAGTCTTCAAACACGACTTCTTTGCCGCCACCGCCCTCTACCAACGCCTGGCTACCCCCAATGCCCCTCACACGCCGGACTCTCACCCTCGCCTCGTACTCAAAATCGCCCGCAATGCCGATCTCCTCGGCCTGCCCTGTGACTGGCTCGGAGAATTCATGGCGGCCCACGAAGCCAACATCCTGAACCAACTCCAAAACATCACCCAAGTCCCCTCTCTCCTCACCAAATACGGCCGTACGGGCATCCTCTACCCCTTTATCCCTGGAATCGCCCTCGACCAAAAACCCAAAGTACCCGACAACTTCTTTGATAATCTACACACGCTGCTCCAAAAGATACACCGACAACGCATCGTCTATCTGGATATGAACAAACGAGGCAACATCCTCCTTACAGACCAGCAACTGCCCGCACTTATCGACTTCCAGATCGCCATGCGCATCCCCTCACGCCTCGCCGGGTCACGCCGGCTGGCCGATTGGCTCTTCAATTCCCTCGCCCGCGAAGACCTCTACCACTTCAAAAAACACAAACGCCGCTTCCGACCCGACCTCATGGCGCCCGATGAAATCGACCAGTCACGACGCTACACCTTCTGGATTGCCCTCCACCGCGCCCTGACCCGGCCCTTGACAAACCTGCGACGACGCCTGCTCGCCCGCCTCTACGCAAAAGGCCACCTCCTCAACGACGACGTCGCCTCCACTCCCCACAGCGAAACCGACCCCAATCGCTGGTGA
>CAYNXW010000133.1:0-7529 GCA_964401265.1 uncultured Pirellulales bacterium
CACGACGAAGCGCAGCGGTGTCGTCCGGAATAGGCGATGGCCTGCTGCGAAACGGTCAAACTACAAACACCTCTAATGGCCCACATACTTGGCATAGAGCGAGCGGGCTTCGTCAATGTTATCCGTCCCCTTGATAATGGCTCGGCCGTCAGGAAAAATGGTCATCTGGTGCTCAGCCAGCTCCAGCCGCACCAGAAATTCATTACGGCTGACCGCCCCGGCCGCCTCCAGTCGGCCGGCCAACTCACCCAAATCCAGCTTGCCCCCGACCCCCTTGGGCCGAACCTGCACCGAATTCCGCCCACACAGACTGATGGTGCTCAGCGAGCCCCGCCCCGCCAAAAACTCGAACTGCCTGTGCCCACAGCACTTACAATCGCTCCCCACCTGGCCTACCGGCGTCTGTGTCAGCCGATTACCCCACAAATCGAAATGCACAAAACTCCGATTGACCGCCTCCTGCTGGCCGGTGAGCAGCTTGAACGCCTCAGCCGCCTGGAACGCCGCCACCATCGCCACGGCTGGCTCGAGAATCCCGGCTGTCTCGCAGGTGGGCAACTGGCCCGGCTCCGGCGGTCCGTCGATCACGCACCGCAGGCAAGGCCGACCGCCCGGCAGCACCACCAGGGCCATCCCCACCGCCCCCAGGCACGCCCCGTAAACCCAGCCGATATTGTGCTTTACGGCTACGTCGTTGATCAGAAACCGAACCTGCAGGTTGTCCGTCCCGTCGAGAATCAGGTCCGGCTTGCCCAGGTAGTATTCGATCGACTCATGGTTGATATCCGCAACCACCGGCGTCACCGTAACTTGCGAATTAATCCGCCTCAGGTGTCGGGCCGCTGCCTCGGCCTTGGGCAGATTGGCCTCTACGTCCGCCTCGTCAAAAAGACTCTGTCGCTGGAGGTTGGTCAGCTCGACGAAATCCCTGTCGATCAGGGTCAACTCACCCACGCCCGCCCGGACCAGCGTCTCAGCCAGATGGGAGCCCAGGGCCCCACAGCCGATCAGCAACACCTTGCTCGCCGAAAGCCTCTGCTGGCCGGCCGGGCCAACAGGCCCAAAAACCGCCTGTCGGGCGTAGCGATCCTCCTGGTTTTCTTTCATGCTCATCCGTTCACCTGCTCTACTGGCTAATCCCGGTTCACCCTTGGCGGACGGCCGCCACAACCCTATAATAGCCGTTTTAAGGACCCAACGGGAGACCCATATGCCGGCTTTACGTGTAATTGCCACCACAGACGCTGATTTCGCCCAGCAGTGGCGCAACCTTCGCAGTCGACTGACCCTCGAGGCGCTGCTGGCCAAGCGTCCCGAGCGTGTGGAGCAGGTACGGGCCATCGTCGATGAAGTCCGCCGTCGTGGTGACGACGCCCTGGCGGATTTTACCGCCCGGTTCGACGGGGTGAGCCTGAGGCCCGATGAGTTTCGCGTGACCGGTGAGGCCCTGGAAGCGGCCCACGCCCAGCTGGACAGCGGTCTGCTCGACGCCCTGCGTCAGGCCATTAAGAATGTTCGCGAGTACCAGCAGGCCATCATGAACCAACCGCCTGTGGACTGGACGCGCGACGGTTTGCGACTCGGTGTCCGCCAGCGGGCTCTGGAGCGTGTGGGCGTCTGTGTACCGGGGGCGTCGGCGCCGCTGGTGTCGACCGTCATTATGACCGTGGTTCCCGCTCAGGTGGCGGGCGTCAAGGAAATCGCTGTTATCAGCTCGCCTAAGGGGGAGTGCAATGATTCGATCCATCCGGCCATTCTGGGGCTTTGCCACGAGCTGGGGGTAACGGAGGTGTACCGGGTGAGTGGGGCCCATGCGGTGGCGGCGTTGGCTTTGGGCACGGCAAGCATTGCCAAGGTGGACAAGATCGTGGGGCCCAGCAGCGAATGGGCCCAACTGGCCAAGCGAGAAATGTACGGTCTGGTCGACGTGGACAGTTTTGCCGGGCCCAGCGAGGTTCTCATCATTGCCGACGAGACAGCCAATGCCGCCTGGGTGGCGGCTGATTTGCTCAGTCAGGCGGAACACGCCCCGGGCAGCGCGTTGCTGCTGACCCCGAGCAGGCAGCTGGCCCAGGAGGTAGCTGAGGAACTCGATCGACAACTGGCCAAGCTGTCTCGACGTGAGCAGACTGCCGGCTACGTGGCGGACTACTGCCTAGCTGTCCAGACGAAGAGTCTTGATGAAACGATTGACCTGGCCAACGCATTCGCCACTGAGCATCTCCAAATTCAGTGTCGTGAGGCCGAGGCTGTTGCTGACCGTATTGTGAACGCCGGGGCGATTTTCGTCGGGGACTACACTCCGGTGGCGACGGGTGATTATTTTGCCGGGCCCAGTCATACGCTGCCGACGGGCGGATCGGCGCGGTTTTTCGGGCCTTTGAGCGTCAATGATTTTCTCAAGCAGTCGAGTGTGATTGCTTACAGCGCGGAGGCGTTGCGCCGGGACGAGGCGGCCATCAACGCGATTGCCAACGCCGAAGGCCTTGACGCGCACGCCCGTTCCGTGCGTTTGCGTTCAAGCGAGAGCAGCGCCGCTGAAGCCGGCGTCGATTAGACTATAACGTAAGCCAATATCCGAGGTAAGCAGGTGAGTTTTGCCTTTCGTGACAACGTTGAACGCATGGCGGGTTATTTGCCGGGCTATCAGCCCACGGACCGCTGTGCCGTCAAGATCAACACCAATGAAAACCCCTATCCGCCCAGTCCGCGGGTGCTCGAGGCGTTGAGGCAACTCGACGGCGAATCGCTGCGTCGTTATCCGCCGGTTCTTTGGGACGACTTTCGGCGGGTGGCAGCGGATTTGCACGGCGTTGAGCCGGAGATGATTATTGCGGGCAATGGAGGGGATGAGCTGCTGGCGATGCTGGTGCGTTGCTGCTGTGACGTAGATCGGCCGCTGGCGTATGCGGTGCCCACGTACTCGCTGTATCCGGTGTTGGCTGCCATCGAGAACGCCCCTGTAATTGAAGTGCCTTTTGAAGACGAAGGGTGCGGGATACCGGCGGACCTTTACCAGACCAATGCAGCCCTGACCATTCTGTGCAACCCGAACGCTCCGACGGGGACGCTGATACCTCGTGAGGAGGTGGCGGAGCTGGCGGGCGCCGTGGAGGGTGTTTTGGCGGTTGATGAGGCGTATGTTGATTTTGCCGAGACGGACTGTCTTGATCTTGTGCGGCAGTGCGAGAATGTGATCGTTCTGCGGAGCATGAGCAAGGGGTACTCGCTGGCGGGGATGCGTTTTGGGTATGGGGTCGGGCAGCGGCGGATCATCGAGGCGATGATCAAGGTGAAGGATTCTTACAACGTCAATATCGCGACGCAGGTTGCCGCTACGGCGGCGTTGGCAGACCAGGCCTACTTCCGGGAGAATCGCGAGAGGATTGTACAGGAGCGTCAGCGTCTACACATCGCTCTGGGGAAGCTGGGGTTTGAGGTGCAGGAGAGCCACACCAACTTTTTGTGGGCGCGGATTGGGGGTCGTGGCGCCGGGGAGGTCTATGACGCGCTTTGTCAACGTAACATTTACGTGCGTTACTTCGATCAGCCCAATCTTAAAGACCACCTGCGTATCAGCATCGGCACGGTTGAACAGAACAACGCCCTACTTGATGGGCTGCAGGCCATTCTTGAGAGGAGCCTTGAATCATGAGCGAGCGACAAGCGACCATCAAACGGGACACGAAGGAAACGCAGATCGAGCTGAGGGTCGACCTGGACGGGCGGGGCCGGTATGAGATCGAGACGGGCAGCGGTTTTTTTGACCACATGCTGAGCCACTTGGCGAGGCACGGCCTGCTTGACCTGACCGTTCGCGCGCGAGGCGATCTGCACGTGGACGCCCACCACACGGTGGAAGACGTGGCGATCTGTCTGGGCCAGGCGATCGATGAGGCGTTGGGTGACAAGAAGGGTATCGTGCGCTTCGGGTCGGCGTTGGTGCCGATGGAGGAATGTCTGGCGCAGGTGGCGATCGATCTGTCGGGCCGGGCCAGTCTGGTCTATAATGTCGAGTATCAGGCGGACAAGATCGGGGACTTTGACGTTGAGCTGGTGCGTGAATTTCTGCGGGCCTTTACCGCCAACGCCAAGATGAACCTGCACGTGAATGTGCCCTACGGCAACAATAATCACCACACGGCTGAAGCGATCTTCAAGGCACTGGGGCGGTGCCTGCGGCAGGCGCTGGCGCTTGACCCGCGTTGCGGGGACGTGCCGAGCACGAAGGGGGTTCTGTAGTATCGCGTTACACAATCGCCACGAGTGTAAACAAAGAAGAACCACCCCCAAGCTTGGCGGCTTTGCCAAGGTAAAGCCGCGGCGCCTGGCGGTGCCAGCCGACCTGGTCAACGGCGATTGTTTGTCAGTAGGGGTTTGAGGGCATGATGTCCCAGGCGCGGAGTTGTTTGACTTTGGCGGGGCCGCCTTTGGTGAAGAGGGCGACGCCGATGCTGTCGGCTTTGCTCGGATAGATGCGTCGCATGACGGCCTGGCGGTCGTTGGCGAAGACCTCGACGACGGACTTGTCGACAAAGACGCGGAGGATGAGCGGTTCGTTGTGCTTGAGTTCGAAGGGACCGGCTTCGATGGTTTTTGGGCTGTTTTCGAGGCCTGATTTGGTGGTGTCGACTTTTAGTTTTTTCTCGGTGGCGTCGTAGTAGACGAGGGTCTCTTCGGCGTTGTCGGGGGAGACGCAGACCTTGACGCCGTACTGGGAGGCTTTGGCTGCGGACATTTCGATCATGAGTTCGATGCTGTTGCCGGTGACGCCTTGGACGACCTGCTGCGAGTCAGCCGGGAGTGAGATGTCTTCCATCACCTGGGGGTTGTAGCGTAACAATTCCATTTCTTTGGGGACGTTCATGCGGAGGGAGCCGTCGTCGGCAGGCCAGAGGACGCGGGGGAGGGACAAGGTTCCGGTCCAGCCGAGATCTTTGCGTGTGCCGAAGTTGGGGCTGTCGAAGATCCAGGCCCACATGATTCTGCGTCCCTTATCGTCGAGGAGGCTTTCCGGGGCGAAGAAGGAATTGTCCACCCAACTCATTTTTTCGTGAAGTTCGGGATGGAATTGTTCGTTTTTCCACTGGCCGAGGTAATATCGGCAGCCCAGGCGGTGGCTGATGCACAAGAGCATGTAGCGGTCGCCGAACTTGAAGAAGTCGGCACAGGAGACGTCTTCGTTGATGGAGACGCCTTGGACCGTGTTGGCCAAGAAGTCGCCGACGTAGCGCCAGGGGCCGCCGGTCGTCGGGGACTTGACCAGTCCGGGTCTCTTGCCGCCGAAGATGGCGTAGTAGGTGTCGCCTTCCAACCAGCCGAAGGGGTCCCAGGAACTGTATTTGCCGTGATGGGGGTCGCCTTCTTTGGTTTTGGGGGTTATGGGGTTTGTGGGGAGCTTCTGCCAGTTGTTGAGCTGGTCGTCGAGGGCTACGGCGAGGGCATTGCCTTGGTGCACCTGATGATAACACATGGTTGGGCGTCCTTGCTTATTGATGAAGCAGTTGCCGCTGAACATTCCTGTGGTGAGGCCGGTGGGGTGGTGTCTCCAATGGACCAGATCGATACTGCTTGCATGTCCCCAATTGTGTCCCCGGTGGTCCTGGAAGATGTAGAAGAGATGGAAGCGTCCCTTCCAGAAGATTGCTCCGTTGGGGTCGAAGGGCGTGCCAAAACCTTCGGGAATGACAAAATGATAGCCCGGTCGATATCGCTCCAGTAGGTGTCTCTCGCGAAAAGCGCGGTTTCGCTCAAACGCATCGCCCGGTTTCCTGTCCGTCAATTTGACCATTGGGAACTCGTGGCCTGCCAGCATGAGGCTACCCGGGCCTGCGAGGCGGAGGCTGCCGCTGTGCACGGTCGCTGCACCGACGAGGTATGAGCCGCTGAAGGTATTCATCTGATCCTGGCCATCCTTCTCGAAGGACCACCAGGCCAAGGGCTTGATATCGCCCATGACGTTGGGCTTGAGGGCGGCGATTGTCTGGCTGTTCAAGGGCCTGTCGTAGATACGGGCGTCGTCGATGGCGCCGGCGAAGTGGCCGTTGTCTGCATCGAGATGCCGCAGGCCGAACACGGCAGCGGTATCTTCACCGAAAACGAGGGGCTCGCCCGCCATCTCATAGGCCGCATAGATCTTGCCGTTGCGATAGATGGTGACCTGTTTGCCTTGATAGACGATTGCTATCTGCACGAGCGTGCTGGCATCGGCGGTCTCGGCGGGCCAATCGGCCTGCTGCTTATTTGTACGATGAAAGAACTCACTGCCCGCCATCCATTTACCCGGGGCGATTTCGCCCAAGACAATCGCGTCAAAAGAGGCGTCGCTTCTCTCCAGGGTCAGGACGCTGCCGCCTTGCTGGGACAGATTTGCCGGGTAGACCCACGCCACCAGCGTCTTATCGACAATATGAAGCCCTGGTGTCGCCGCTACAGAATGGAAGCGTGCGGACAGAACCATGAGCAGAGCGCACAACCAACAACGCAGAACTGACCGCTTTTTTATTAACATCGCATAGTCCTTTCCGTAATGAACCGCGGCGCACAGGCCGTTTTGTTCTGTTGCCCACAACGCAACCACAAGGCAACACTATAAGAGATTATTCTGACCAATTAAAACACATTACGACCGTTACTTCTCGCAATTTCGATGTAAGGTGGCCATTGTTATTTCGCGGGCGCCCGTGCGGGAACGATCGTAGATGATATGAATAATCCCGTTCGCATCCTGTGCCCGTGCGAGTACGAGATGGCCCTTTCGTCGAGCAGCAGGCCACTCGGCCACGTCCTGCCATCGTCGTCAGACACATATGCGGTCAACATTTTGCGGCTGTCAACGCCGTCGGCGTGCTTCGATGACCGCAGGCGTCGCCAGAAACGAATTGTCCGCAGCCGCATAGGGCACGGAGGTGCTCCCATCGATGCAACCAGAAGCAAACGCCATTTGTTGTATTTTGTCACTCTTTGCCCTTTTGCAGCTGTCAGAAGTCTCCGCTGGAGACAGAAGGTTGGCGCACTGAATGGCTGGGGTGATTGTGAGAGCACCCAAGGTCATTAGAGTGTTTCGCCGTACTCCCAGCCTTTTCGCACCGGTTCCTTGATGAAGGCAGTCAATTCCGGATGGTTGGTGACTCGGGCGTTTTTGGCATCCCACTCGATGCGGGTATTGAATCGCTGAGCTAACACACCGAGCAGAATGATCTCGGTCAACTTTGCGGAGTAGCTGAAATTGGAGCCAGGTTCCGGCCCGGTGCCCTTGATGGCCCTGAGCCATTCACGGAAGGGCCCGCCTTTGACGCGTGGGATGGACGGTTTGGGGGGACTGGCTTTCCATTGTTGTCGCAGAGGCGCCGGAAGGATAGTCGGTGGGCCGGCATGGGTTCCGCAGCCAAGCATACCTTTGGTGCCGACCATCCAGCATGCTCTGCCAAGGTGAGCAGCGTTTTCAGCTCCGAATTTCTCGATACGTCCCACTTTGGTCCAATCCTGGGGTCCGTCGAACCAATAGAGGGTCACCGGGCCGCGAGTGG
>CAYNXW010000134.1:0-7466 GCA_964401265.1 uncultured Pirellulales bacterium
TTACGCACCATTGCGATAAGCCATTGTAAATACCAGACTTGCGTGGCGCAACTAAGAATTGTCGCACACTCCACCGGCCCCGTGGCGACGCCCGCCATACAAAAAAAAGGCCGGGTATTTACCCAGCCTTTTCTCCTGCGCTCCCGCAGCAGAAGTTATTCCGGCTTCCTCGCCGGACCGCGATCACTCTCTATCCTCCAGGCGGCGGCATCGCCTTGGTATCCGTTAACACCCCAGGCCACCTGCCAACCCCACCCCAACCGACACCTGACCACTCACCACCCGAAACCAGCCCAAACCCTCCCTTCCACCCGCACTCATCCGATCCCAAACGCTCCTGAGATGGCACCAGGCACGTCAGATCATACTCAAAGCCGCACTGCTCCGGCACCCCGCCAATACTCAGCACCACAAGGGCCAGCACATAAATACTGTCAATCAAAAGGTCACCGTTTCTCATAAGCTACTGCCTCAACTCGAACATCGTTTATTCTGCTTGTGACTGTCGCTGGCCTTTTCTATCGACACCCCTTCCGCTCCATCAATATAAAATCACCCCCATACCCCCCACGCACCACCCCTTCACCCCACCAAACACGACGCCCAGAATCCGATAACTACCCCCGCAACACCCCTGACAGTATTGAAAGACCCAACACCCCCACAACGCAAAAAATCACCCTTTTCGCCCGCAAAAAAACTCCCTCGCCCACCCTCTCTACCCCCAACATCCTACGCCAGCGTCCCAATAAACATTGACTCTCACGCTATCGGACCATACATATAATAAGGTAACGTGTGCCCTCGTCCCTGCATCCGACCGCCAAACCAGAACGTGCAGCCGCGTTAGGTCGGAGGCCCCTGCAAAGGAGCAACCTCTCATGACCTCTCGCCTTCTAATACTCCTGCTCTCTGCCGCCCTCTCCCTGCCCCTCGTCGCCCAGACCCTGCCCGGCGACCTCGACCAGAGCCGCCAAGTCGATCTCCACGACCTCGACATCCTCGCCGCATACTGGCCCGATGCCGACTGCGCCGAGCCCAACGCCTGTGCCCTCGCCGACCTCGACCTCTCCTCCGACATCAACTTCCTCGACTACGCCCGCCTGGCACACCGCTGGCGACTACGCGACCTCATCACCCTCGACACCCACAGCCTCACCCCCCTCCAAACTCTCTCCATCACCGTCCAACCCGTCACCACCTCCTGCTCCCTCACCGTCGAAACCCCCGCCGGCGACCTCCACACCTTCGCCGCCTCCGTCACCGATGGCGTCGCCACCGCCTCCTACGTCCCCTCCTACCTCCTCGGCGACTACCACCTCACCGCCCTCGTCGACGACACCATGCCCTCCGAAACCGAGACCTTCCAAGTCGCCTATCCTGCCACAGGCCAAATCCAAACCACCTCCTTCCAGGCCAGCACCCTCGAATACCTCCCCGGCGAAAACATCACCTTCAACGTCGCCCTCGCCGACCAACTTGGCCAACCTCTAGCCGACTTCTCCGGAACCTACCGCGATAACCTGCCCAATCTTGGCGCCGGCGGCCTCTACATCCAACGAAAACTCATCGCCATCGACCCCAACAACAACCTCATCGCTCGCCTCTACGTCTACTTCGACACCACCGGTGCCCCCAACATCTTCGGCAACAACTACGCCCACATCTACGCCGGCACCACCATCAACATCAGCCTCTTCGCCGGCGACGGCAGCAGCACCCTCGACCCCGCCATCACCGTCGCCCCCGGTTTCTGGAACAATGACGACAATGCCCTCACCGCCTCAATCACCGACAATCGCTGGTCCGTCGAAGTCCTCAGTACCATCTTCCAAAAAGAAAAAATCGCCTACCTCGACGTCACTATCCCTCAAGCGAAATCTCTTTCTGACGTCTCCTTTGCCGTTGACTACATCAAATACAACCACAACAGCGGCATCGGCGACCGCGTCTACATCAACAACACCTTCGTCGCTGAAAACCAGTTCCCCCCCGGCTACGAATTCACCACCGGCTACAAGTTCTCCTCCCTCGGCCGACTCCCCATCCACCTGCCCCTCAATCCCAAACCCCAAGGCCTCATCTTCTACTACATCAACTACGTCGACTTTCCAGGCCACACCCTCAACCACGGCAACCTCGCCTCCTCCCAAGGCGACTACACCAACACCTGGAAATGGAACCACACCTTCGATACCACCGCCTCCGTCGCCTGCTACGCCGACAAATACGGCTACACCCACGCCTGCCCCAACCCCCTCACCCTCACCCTCGAAACCGTCACACGCGAAAACCTCTTCCTCCTCGACTACAACCTCGACCAACGCCTCTACTCCGTCGGCGACTCCCGCACCTTCACCGCCACCCTCAAAGACGAATACGCCAATAACGTACCAGGCTTCCGACTCGCCGAATCCGTCACCGACTCCAATAGCGGAAAACTCTCCATCGTCAGCCGCAACGTCGCCACCGACGAACTCGGCAACCAGGTCGTCCGCCTCCTGCTCTACTTCGACTCCACCGGAAGCTGGTCCAACATCTACCCCCCCACCGCCGTCGACATCTCCCTCTTCGGGCCCGACGGAAAATCAGGCCTGCCCCTTACCATCGCCGTCACCCCCGGATCAATCAACGCCGACGGCTACATCTCCTACTCCCTCAGCGAAACCGACCGCGTCTACAACTGGCACGTCCAGGTCGACACCGGCTTCGCAGGACGTGACTGCCAACTCTTCCTCGACATCGCCATCCCCCCCACCAACAGCCCCTCCGAAGTCATCTACGCCGTCAACCATATCCTCTACACCTCCAACCCCGACTGGGCCGACTTCATCACCATCAAAAACACCACGCTCCCCATGAGCCAGTTCGCCTCCAGCGGCGCCTACAACCTCTACGAATTCACCACCGGCGACTGCTTCGCCAGCCTCGGCTTCTTCCCCCTCTACCTCAGCCTCAACCCCAACGACGCCAGCCTCTACATAAAAATGGACGCCGACCCCAACAACCCCACCTCCCTCGACGGCACCCTCAACGACAACAGCGGCGCCTACACCTACACCCACGCTTGGCCCGCCGCCGGCGGCGACAACTACACCACCGCCATGGCCGTCTCCAAGTACGGCTACTTCAACAACAAAAACCACACCACCGAAAACATCACCCTCTACTTCTCCGGCGAACCGCGCTACCTCGGAGGCCTCGACACACAACCCGTCATGATCGGCGACACCTACCAGGTCAACCTCCACGACCACTTCTACATCGAACCCAACTACATCGACGTCGAATACCTCAGCTCCGACCCCGCCCTTGTCATCAATGCCAACATCGCTGAGTTCTCCCCCCTCTCCACCGACAACACCATCTACGACCTCGTCATCACCGCACGAAAAATCAGCGACCCCCTGGTCGCCGTCGCCTGCCCTCCCTTCACCCTCTACGCCGCCAACTGCGCCGACTCCTACGACTGCGTCACCGGCGAACCCAACACCTTCCGCGCCTGCGTCCAATACCAGTGCCAAACCTACCAACTCCAGAATACCTATCATAACCACCCCCAGGGCGTCGACCTCAGCCTCTTAAACGAAACCCTCTCCCTCAGCAACCCCTTCCCCGACCCCAACCAACTCGTCCAGATCTGTGCCGAAATCGCCAACACCTCCACCACCAATATCTTCGACGTCACCGTCAACTTCTACCTCGACCAGGTCGCCACCACACCCATCGGCTCCCATACCTTCAACGTCCTGCCCACCACCTACCTCGGCCTGCCCTTCCGCACCGAAACCGCCTGCATCGACTGGAACGTCCCCCATGAACTCCAAGGCCCTCACCGCATCTGGGCCGAAGTCTGGGGCGACTACCCCCTCGCCATGCAGGAAGACATGGTCAGCAACAACTACGCCGTCGTCGACTTCTTCGTCAACCAACCCAACATCGCCGACCCCTCCGTCTTCGGCCAATGCCCTGCCTCCGCTGCACCTCTCACCACCACTCCCGATCCCGCACCCGCACAAACCTGCACCACCGCCTACATCCGCATTCCCATCGCCGTCCGCGTCTGCGAAGACGAAACCCTCTGCGGACCCGTCACCGGCTACGAACTCTCATACTGGGATACCCTCTACTGGCCCTCTTGGAGCGGCTACTGCCAGGAATTCGACGTCCCCCAGGAAGCCATCACCGACTTCATCCGTACCTATGAAACCCTCGTCGGACTCGGCTCCGGAGGCGCCGGCTCCAGCCTGCCCTCTCTCACCGATATCCCCGGCATCCTCCAGCCCGAAGGCTGGAGCGACGGCTGGCTGCCCTGCCACCCAGAACCCACCCTCTTCCCCTACATCCTCTACTCAGGACTCGGTGCCGCACCCTGCGGCGGCCTCTGCCCCGTCTCCGCCTGGGACTGCGGCCAGGGCGTCTCCTTCCAGCCACGCTTTAGCTCTCCCTACTACAATGCCTACGCCTTCAACGTCTCCGGCGGCGCCCAACGCATCACCCGCTGCCACACCGAACCCGACTTCATCGAAGTCCCCTACCAGATCTGCTTCCCCGACGACCCCGACGGCGAACCCGGCGAGCCTGACCAACCCTTCAACGTCCCCTTTAACCCCTTCGCCGGCGCGCCCGGCGGACCCGAAGCAGGCTACGGCGGCGCCGGCTTTGCCCCCTCCGGACCACAAGGCGGCCCACCCATCGAATTCATCCTCACCGGACCACCCCTCGACCCCAACGACAACATCCTCCCCCTCGAATGCGTCTTCTGCTCCACCGGCTCCGATACCTCAAACAGCACCGCCGACACCATCCACTGCTACCCCGACCCCTGCGCCCTCGCCCTGCACCACTCCCATGAAATACCCTACCTCTCCCTCGACCAACTCGCCCAGACCGTCGCGCAAACAATCTGGACCCGAAACAGCAACCAAACAACCAGCCCACCCGCCCTCTGCGCCGCCCTCGACAACACCCACTACCCCGACTACACCCTCCAGCCAGGCCAACAGGTCCCCGACTTCAGACTCCCCGACGCCGATAACCACCTCCGCTCCCTCCGCCACTACCGTGACCAGCAACTCCTGCTCGTCTTCGGCGACACCCGCTGCCCCCACTGTGCCACCCTCATCCCCCGCCTCAACAGCCTCGCCCACACCGCCAACCCCGACGCCCTCAAGGTCCTCTTCGTCGCCGTCGGCGCCAATGCCGCCACCGCACAGCAATTCATCCGCGACAACGGCATCAACTTCGACGTCCTCCTCGACGCCCGCTCCCGCCTCGCCCGCCGATTCAACATCAACAGCGTCCCCCAAGCCTTCGTCATCAGCCCCACAGGCCTCATCCAATACGCCACCACACACGACGGCCCCACCCTCTGGTCCCTCCTTGCGGAAAGCTAGTACTGCATTTCAAAAATATGATGACTATGTGTAGGGTGGCGCCGCCAAGCGCAGCTGCTTTACCTTGGTAAAGCGGCCAAGCTTGGGGGTGGTTCTCCTTGCTTGTAGTAGCGGCAATTATGAAATGCGACACTAGACTACTCGCTCGCGCATCCAGATTGACCCTGCCCCCCTTACGCTTCAACACAATGCCCAACGGCCTTAAGCCAATGGTGAGCCATCAACGCCGCTCCCGCACCCGTCGGATGCACTCCGTCGCCCGCCCAGTGCTCCGGCGGCGCCAACTTCACCGCCTCGTTGAACATAGACTGAAACGGCACAAACACTGCATTGTAATCACGCGCTACCGCCCGTGCCGCCGCTCGGTACCCGTCAAATTCCGGAAACCATTTCTCGTCCACTGCACCGCACCGCAGCACAAAAGGCTCACAGACAACCACCGTGACATTAGGCAACGCCTTGCGCGTCTTCGCCAGCAGTGCCCGGTAATCCCGTTCATAAATCTCCACCGTCCCCTTGTACAGCCCCTCCAGCGTGTGCCATATGTCGTTGACGCCGATAAGGATACTCAGAACATCTGGTTTAATGTCCAGACAATCCCGCTGCCAACGACCTGCCAGCTGAAACACCTTGTGGCCGCTGATACCCCGATTGTAAATCTGCAAGCCATCCGCCGGTCGATCCGTCAGCAACTCCGCCGCCGCCAGCCAGGCGTAACCGCCGCCCAAGGCCGCCTGATTGTTGGCCAGGCCGGCTTTACCTCGGCTGCGCCCCGCATCGGTGATGCTGTCGCCTTGAAAGAGGACGACGGCATTATCCTTGATCAGGGCAGTTGGGCCAGTGGAATCGGAGGCGTTGCGGCCTGGTCGGCTGCAACCGCCCGCGCCCAGGCAACTGGCCCCTGCCAGTGCTAAGCCACAGTCCTTAAGAAAGTTACGTCGATTAGCAGATTGATTTGCGGCCTGTTTGTTTCCCATAGTGTCTCTCCTTATCGCAAGATGACCTGATTATCCCACTGCGTTCCCCGGGGGGGGCAGGGGTAGCTTGGCACCCATAGAGTGTTGTGTATGGGTGGGTTGTATCGTTCGTGCTGGCAGCCAATAATATAGCTGATTGCAGCGGCTTTGGTTAGAAGAATCTGGTTCTTTGCAGCGTCACGAGGCATGGTCGCGAGCGCGAAAGCGTCGGTAGAGGTGCTAGAGAAAATGGTAAGATGGGTAATATGTAGGGCTTGTAGTGGGCGCAATTCGGTCAGCGGGTGTCAAAAAGTGGGACGAAATTGGCCCAAACGGAACCGTTTTGGGGTCAAACTTGGTCGTTTTGGAGCCAAACTGAGGCGGTTTTGAGGGGTTTTTGAGGGGTGATTTTCAGGAGTGCGCACAGATTCAGGTTGCCCATCTTGCCTATCTTGACAGGGAGGGGAGGAGGCATAAGGGGAGGTGTCGCCTGTGGCGACGGGGTTATTTTGACGGGATTCTTGAGAAGAGAAGGTTTATTGGCTGGGGATTCGGGCGGGAGATGTGAGGGGTGATGCTTGGGGGTGGACAAGGCAGGGGAGCACGCTAAAGCATGAACTCTTACCAGGGCAGACTTGGGCGGCGAGGGAGAAGGAGTCAGCAGGGGTAAGCAGGTTGGCCATTCTATGATGGTGGCTGGGGGTAGCGGGAGAATGGGGGACAGCGGAATGTTACTGTTATGGGGGGGCTACTTACCCATCAAGAGGGGAGGGAATGGGGAGAATCCGTTGATTTTTCATTGGAGGCTGGAAGATGTGGGGGGGACGGGAGGGGAATGTATCGGGACGTCTAACCCCGCATCAAGATGCGGGGTTTCAATGGCACGCTAAAGCGTGAACTCTTACGAGGGCAGACTTGGGGGGCGAGGGAGAAGGAGTCAGCAGGGGTAAGAAGGCTTACTCATACTACATACTGTTTTTGTCATAGACGTAGTGCAGGACGGGTGGCAGTGGTCTGCGAAGCAGGCCGATGGTGGTTTGTCAGGCTGGCTGGGGTTCACCATCGGTTTACTGTGTAAACCGCTGCCACCCGTCGTCCGGCCGGTGCCACCCGT
>CAYNXW010000135.1:0-7456 GCA_964401265.1 uncultured Pirellulales bacterium
GGGGTGGGGGGGGAGGAGCGGGATGTCGAGGTAGAGTGGGCGGAGATTAAGCGGGCGATCTTCGAGGCAAAGGCGCAGGCACAATTGCTGGCGGCGGCGGATCTGCTGGCGAAGGCGCCGGGGGGGCAGGACGAGGCGGGGCGGACGTATGAGTATTTGATGGAACGGTATCCGGAGACGGAAGCGGCGCGCGAGGCGGCGGCGCGGCGCGAGGACCTCTTACATAGGAGAAGCGGTCATGAGAAATCGTAAGGGTTGTCTATTAATGGTGTTGGGGTTGGTTCTGGTAAGCTGTGGGGTGGCGAGGGCGGCTGAGGGGCAGGAGCCGAACCTGTGTTTTGAGCAGTCAACGGAGCCGATCCCGTGGGGCGGGGCGCGACGAGGAGGAATGTCTGGGCCACCTGCGTCAGGGCGGTCCCCGATCGGAGTGGATGTTATTCGACCAACGCACGCAGCAGTGTTTCTGCTTGCAGAGTATCTAAGGCCTTCAGTTCAAAGCGATTGGTATGAGTTTGTTGAGTCAGACTTAACGGGTGCGCCACTGAGCGAAAGGCAGAAGCGCTTTCTGGTTCAGGCGAAAGACAAGGCCCTAGAAGCTAAGGGCTTGGGGGCACAGGAGTTTGCGCAGTCGTTTACCGTGGTGCGTCTGTTTGCTGTCAGTGAAGAGGACGCGCGTACGATGGCCAAGGTGTTCATTGATTTCGTGGACGAGCGGCACCGTTCGCGGCGGGAGGAGGTAGAGGAGAAGTTGGAGAAGCTTCGGGGGGAGGCGCCTGGTTTGGAGAAGGAGATAAGCGAGGCGGAGGCGGCGTTGGAGAAGGCGAAGAAGAGGCAGGCGGAGATCAAGGCGACGACGCCTTATCAGGAGTTGGGTCAGGCGAAGAAGGCGGTGGAGGATCTGACGGCGTTGTTGAATAGTGTGGAGGTGGAGATTAAGGGGATTGAGGGGGAGATAAAGGCTATTAAGCAGGAGAAAAAGAGACTAAACGATCTTATGCAGGGGCGAGCGAACCATCCTGGTATGGAACGGTTGGGAGAGATGCAAGTTGAGGCACAGGTCGGATTGGTGGGGGCGTTGGCGCGGCGGGCTGCAGCCCGGGAGCAGCAGAAGATGCCGTTGGAGTTCTGGAGGCTGGTTAGTGAGAGGTTCGAACTCAAGAAGACTCTGAGCCATAAGAGCACAGCGTTGGTAAAGGCGATAGAGAAGGTGGAGCATCTGGAGAACGAGTTGGCGTCGCGGCCGGCGGAGTGGGAGCCTTTGAAGGTTTATGGGGGGAAGGTGGAGATTCGGCCGGTGGAGGTGAGAGAGTAGGAGGAAAGGGATAAGGGATAAGGCATAAGGGATAAGGGGAGGTGTCGCCTGCGGCGACGGTGTTTTTATTCGCGGGGAAGATGGGCGTGACACGGTGGGGGGCGTGGTGGGGGGAGGTGGTGTTGGGGAAAGGGTGTGCGTATATCCTGGATTCCCGCTTTCGCGGGCATGACAGATGTGTTGCCTGGGGCGACGGTGTGTTTTGTTCGCGGGGAAGATGCCCGCGACACGGTGGGCGGATGGTTGAGATTGCCGCGTCGGCCTGGGAAGGCCTCCTCGCAATGACAGTTGGGAGCATGGTTGGGGCAGAGGGCGTTGGAAGAGACCCCCTACTGACGTAGGGGGCTTCAGCGTGAGGTGTTGGTGTGGTGGGGTAACAGGGTGTTGGAAAGTGGTTGGCGTGTCTCCTGGATTCCCGCTTTCGCGGGAATGACAGAGGTGTCGCTGCGCGACGGTGTTTTTTATGAGTGGGTGGGGTGTCGATAGCATAGGGTGGGCGAAAGGTTGAGATTGCCACGTCGGGCTAAGAAGCCCTCCTCGCAATGACAAGCGGGTGTTGGTGTGGCGGGGGATGGTGTTGGAAAATGGTGGGAGTATTCAGGACTTTTCTGATTTTGCTAGTGTGACGGTGAAGGTGGAGCCTTTGTCGGGGGAGGAGGTGACGGCGACGTCGCCCTGGTAGAGGTAGGCGATTTTTTTGACGATGGCGAGTCCCAGGCCGCTGCCGAGGATGTTTCGGGTTTGTGGGGTTTTGATGCGGACGAAGTCGTTGAAGAGTCGTGCGGCTTGTTCGTCGGTCATGCCGATGCCGGTGTCGGCGACGGTGATGCGGACGTGTTGTTGGTCGTTGGTGAGGGAGAGGTCGACGGAGCCGTTGTCGCGGTTGTATTTGACGGCGTTGGAGAGGAGGTTGTTGAGTATGATTTCGATTTCGCCGCGGTCGGCGAGGAGGTTGACGGGTTGGTCGGCGTGGAGGTTGACGGTGATGTGGCGTTGTTGGGCGGCGGGGGCGACGGTTTCGAGGGCGGTCTGTGCGACGTCGCGGAGGTCGATTTGGGAGAGTTCGCGTTGTTTTTGTCCTGACTCGATGTGGGTGAGGTCGAGGAGGTCCATGATCATTTTTCTCATGCCGGTGAGTCTGATGGAGCAGCGGTCGAGGATGTGGTTGTAGACGGCGGGGTCGTCACCGGCGGAGCGTTTTTGGACGATGTCGAGGTAGCCTTCGAGTGCGGCGAGGGGAGCTTTCAGTTCGTGGGCGAGTACGGAGATGAACTGGAATCGGACCTGTCTTTTTTCCTGGGCGAGTTTTCGTGCCTGTTGGGCGAGGATGATGCCCTGGGCGGCTTTTTTGATGACGGCTTTTAGTTCGCCGGGAGTGAAGGGTTTGGCGAGGAAGTCGTAGGCTCCGTTTTTGATGGCGGCGACGGCGGTTTCGAGTGAGGCGTAGGCGGTGATCATGATGGTGAGCATGCGGTCTTTGGGTTCGTGGAGGTGGTCGAGGACGTCGAGGCCGCTGATGCCGGGGAGTTTGTGGTCGAGCAGGAGGATATCGGGAGGGTTGGCGTTGATTTTTTCGAGAGCATGTTCTCCGGTTTCGGCGAGGTCGACGTTGAAGGCGACTTCGGTTTCGACTTCGGGTAGTGGTATTTTGTAGTCGCGCAGGGAGCGGGCGATGCCGAGGCGCATGCCGAGTTCGTCGTCGACGACGAGGATGTTGAGGTAGTTCACGCGTGGTTCTCCGCGAGGAATTGTTCGACATGCTTTTTGAGTTGTTCGAAGCGGACGGGTTTTGCGAGTAGGGCGTCTGCTTTGACCCAGGATCGTTCTTCGTCGGTGGCGGCGTCGAAGTCGAGTCCGGTTTCGCTGGCGACGGCGGTGACGATGATGACGGGTGTGTTGGGGAATTTCTTTTTGATGTGGTGGCAGAGGGCGAAGCCGCCGTCGGTGTGTTCCATCATGAGGTCGACGAGGGCGAGGTCGGGATGGTGGTTGTCGAGTAGTTGTTCGGCTTGAGCCTGCGACTCGGCGGTGAGGACGTTGTAGCCGAGGGGTAGGAGTTGGAGTTTGATTTGTTCGAGGAGGTCGATGTCGTCGTCAACGATGAGGATGGTTTTTTGTTGTTGTGTCATGGTCGAGTTCCGCTACGGGTTCCTTTCGATAGTATATGGGTCATTACTTTGGTGTGCGGTTTTTGTCAAGGGTGTTGGTCATGTTGTTGTTTTGTTTTTTGGGCGTGTCGTGGGAGGGTGAGGGTGAAGGTGGTACCGGAGGGGCCTTGGTCGGGGTCGGCGTTGGAGGTGACGCGGATGTCGCCGCGGTGCATTTTGACGATGCCGTAGGTGACGGCGAGTCCGAGGCCGGTGCCGAGGTCGGGTTTTTTGGTGGTGAAGAAGGGTTCGAAGAGTTTTGGGATATTTTCGGGCGGTATTCCGACGCCGGTGTCTTGGATATCGAGGGCGATGCGGTCGAGGTCGCCGTTGGCGGAGATGGTGAGTTGACCGCCGTCGGGCATGGCGGCGAGTGCGTTGGTGACGAGGTTGGTGAGGACCTGAACGATCTGGTCGGGGTCGACGTCGATGTTGGGATCGGTGAGGTTGTTGTTGAAGGTGGCGTTGATGTTATTGGGTATGGAGGCGACTTTTAGGACGCGTTGTATGAGTTCTGGTAGTTGCGTTTTTTGGGTTTGGATTTTATTTTGCCGGGCGAAGTGGAGGAGGCCGGCGACGATTTTTTTGCATCGGTCTGCTTGTTCTGCGATCATGTTGAGGTCGTCGCGGAAGTTGGGGTCGACGTTGGGTTGTTCGAGGAGGAGGTGTGAGTACATGAGAACGACGCCGAGAGGGTTGTTGATCTCGTGGGCGATGCCGGCGGCGAGTTGTCCCATGCTGGCGAGTTTTTCGGACTGCATGAGGGCTTCCTGTGCGGAGGCGAGTTGGTCGTTTGAGGAGGCGAGTTGTCCGACGGTGCTTCTTAGCTGGTCGATGGTGTGCGGGAGGCACATTTCGGTTTCGGCGAGGCCTTTGAAGATGGCGACGGCGTGTTCACGGCAGGTGTCGTAGCCACAGGCACCGCAGTTGAGTTCGTCGGCGGGTGTGAATTTTCCCATTTTGTTCATGATGTAGTTGATTTCGTCGGGGAAGGGTACGGGGATGCGTTGGTCGTCGGAGGCGAAGTGTGCGGCGAGGTCGAGGTTGGCGAATTGAGCGAATTGTAGAGCGGCGTTTTCTTGGTTTTTTTGTGCGTGTTCTCGGGCGAAGGCGCTGACGCGTCGTCTTCTGGCGAAGAGTGCGTCGTTGGCGGTCATTCCGGCGCCCATGATGCAGCCGTTGCAGGCGAGCATTTCGAGTAGTTGTGCGTCGAGGTATCCGTCGTCGAATTCTTTGACGGCTTCGATGAAGTTGGTTCTTCCGTCGGTAGCGACGACGTTGCCGTGTAGGAGGTCTTCTCGGATGTTGGCGGCCTGGAGAACGCCACGGCTGATGGGGAAGAGGGCGCCGAGGTTGCCATGGGGCTGGTCGAATTCGGCGGGGGTCAGGTCGTGGTCGTGGAGGTGTTGTTGTTGGAACATGTCGCGTAGTTCGGCGAAGGTGAGGACGGCGTCGATTTCGTTGGGGAGGAGTTCTCGGTCGGCTTCGCATTTTTTTGCGACGCAGGGACCGATGAAGACGATTTTGAGGTCGTCTCCGTGGAGGTGGTGGAGGACGCGTGCGGTGGCGACCATGGGGGAGACGACGGGTAGTAGGTTTGGGACGAGTTTAGGGTAGTATTTTTCGATGTATCCGACGACGGCGGGGCAGGAGGTGGCGATGTAGCTTTGGTCGGGTTGGGCGTTTTGGAGGTGTTTTCTGTAGGCGTTAGCGACGAGGTCGGCGCCGAAGGCGACTTCGTTGACGTAGGTGAAGCCGAGCTTTCGGATCATGGCGACGAGTTTCTGGTAGTGGAGGTCGGTGAATTCGGCGGGGAAGCTGGGGGCGATGGCGGCGGCGATGGTATGGCCGCTGTTAAGGAGTTGTTTGACGAGTTCGATGGTGGAGACGACCTGTTTTGCGTTTTGGCTGCAGACGCGGACGCAGTTTCCGCAGGAGATGCATCTTTCGGGCATGACCTCAGCTTGTCCGTCTGCGATGCGTATGGCCTTTGCGGGGCATTCGCGCACGCAGGTGTAGCAGACGCGGCAGCGTTCTTTTACGGTTTTGATGTAGGAGATGGTGTTGGTCATATCATGTTTTTTTTAGCCGGTGGTGGCAGGGCAGGCGGTGCAGCTTTGGGGCGTTGGGTTGGTTGGTGTGTAATGGGTGTGTAGTAGCTGGTGGCTTTTATGGCCGAGGGGTTCGCCGAGGAAGTCCTGGTAGATGCGTTTGATTTCGGGGTTGTTGTGGGAGCAGCGGATTTCGGCGTCTCGGTCGATTTTGTAAAGTCGGTTGAGTCTGGCGCGGATGGCGTTGGTGTCGGCGTTGAGGGGTTGTCCACCGCCGGCGACGCAGCCGCCGGGGCAGGTCATGACTTCGATGAAGTGGAGGTTGGATCGGCCATTTTTGATGTCGTCGAGTATTTTTCTGACGTTGGCGAGTCCGCTGACGACGGCGACGCCGACGTCGAGGCCGGCGATGTTTAGTCTTGCCTTTTTGACGGGTTTGAGGCCACGCAGGTTTTTGATTTTGAGTTCGGGCAATTCATTTCCTGTGAGGAGGAAATTGGCGGTACGCAGGGCGGCTTCCATGACGCCACCGGAGCCGGCGAAGAGTTTTCCTGCGGAGCTTCGTTGTCCGAAGGGGGAGTCGGCGGCGTCTGGTGCGAGGGCGTTGATGTCGATGCCGTGCATACGTATGACGCGAGCGAGTTCGCGTGTGGTGAGTACGGCGTCGACGTCGGGGAGGTTTTCTGGGGCCATTTCGGGGCGTTGCGCCTCGAATTTTTTGGCAGTGCAGGGCATGATGGCGACGCTGAAGATCTGTTCGGGTTTGAGTTTTTGTTTTTTGGCGAAGTAGTGTTTGATGACGGCACCGAGCATTTGCTGCGGGCTTTTGCAGGTGGAGACGTTTGGTATGAGTTCGGGGTAGTATTGTTCGATGAAGCGAATCCAGCCTGGCGAGCAGCTGGTCATCATGGGGAGGGGCCCATTGTTTTGGATGCGTTGAGCGAGTTCGGAGGCTTCTTCCATGATGGTGAGGTCTGCGGTGAAGGCGGTGTCGAAGACACGGTCGAATCCTAGTCGTCGTAGTGCGGCGGTCATGATGCCGGCGATGTCGGCGCCGGGTTTGAGGCCGAACTCTTCTGCGAGGGTGACGGAGACGGCAGGTGCGTGTTGGACGACGACGAATTTTTCGGTGTCGTTGATGGCGTTAAGGACTTCTTTGATGTAGCTTTGTTCTCGCAGGGCGCCGGTGGGGCAGGCGAGGATGCATTGGCCGCAGTTGACGCAGGAGGAGACGTTGAGTCCGTCGTTGAAGGCGGTGCCGACGAGTGCTCTGCTGCCTCGGCCGATGAAGTCGATGGCGGAGACGCCTTGGATTTCTTCGCAGACGCGTACGCATCTTCCGCAGAGGATGCATTTGGCGGGGTCGCGGACGATGGAGGGGCTTGAGACATCGACTTTGTAGTCGCCTTTTTCACCGGCGTAGCGTCTTTCGCGGACGCCGAGTTGTTCGGCCCATTTTTGAAGTTCGCAGGTCTGGTTTCTGACGCAGTAGAGGCAGTCGTCGGGGTGGTTGGAGAGGAGGAGTTCGACGATGGTTTTTCTGGCGCGGAGGACGCGAGGGGAGTGGGTTTTGATTTTCATGTCGGGTGCGACGGGGTAGGCGCAGCTGGGGATGAGGCCTGGGGCGCCTTCGACTTCGACGACGCACATGCGGCAGGCACCGGTGGGCGGCAGGCCTTCGATGTGGCAGAGGGTGGGCACGGAGATGCCGATACGTTTCAAGGCGGTGAGGATGGTTTCACCGGATTTGGCTTGTACGTTTTGGCCGTTTACTTCGATGTTTATCACGTCAGGATCCTCATCATTTTTGCAGGCCGGTGGGGCCGGTATATTATGTTAGTTGTAGAGGTTGGTTTTTCAAGCGTGCAGGTTGTTGCGCGTATTATTCGACGGTAACGGCGTCAAATCGGCAGACGTCGCGGCAGTTGCCGCAGGCGATGCATTTG
>CAYNXW010000136.1:0-7453 GCA_964401265.1 uncultured Pirellulales bacterium
CTGGATCGGCTCGGCGAGCTCGGGACGGCCCGGCTGATGTTGCGCTACGACAACGTGGTCGACCTGCCCGAGCCGACGATGGTCTCGTCGGGCATGCATGTGCCTGCGATCCAGAACATGGCCATCAGCAGTGGGGGTGTTTTTCGGGGCGGGAGGATTGTTGCTGCTGGCGGTGCTGGTGGGGGCGTATGCAGCGTTGGGCCGTATGGACGGCAGCGACGGACGGCTGGGACATTGGTCAGCACGTGGGTTTGCGTGGCGTAATGCGAGCAGGCGGCGGGGGCGAAGTCTGGCGGTTGTGGCCCTGCTGGCGGTAGGCAGTTTTCTGGTGCTGGCGGTAGGGGCCAATCGTAAGGATCCGCTGGCGGGCGTGCACAAGCGAGAATCGGGAACGGGCGCCTTTGCGCTGATGGCGCGGGCAGCGGTGCCGATTACCGAAGACTTGAGCAGTAAGGCGGGACGGGCGGCGTTCAGGCTGGAGGGGTCGCCCGAGGAAGTAGACGTGGTGCCAATGCGGCTGCGAGAAGGAGACGATGCCAGTTGTCTGAATCTGAACCGGGCGCAGGTGCCGCAGGTGCTGGGGGTGGACGCGCAGGACCTGGCCAAGCGAGAAGCATTCGGGTTTGCGGGGACGATTGATGAGGTGGAGGGGCAGAGCCCGTGGAGGTGGCTGGAACCGGTTGAGGGCGAGCACGTAATACCGGCAATAGCGGACAACGCGACGATCGTGTGGGCGTTGGGCAAGCAGCTGGGCGATACAGTGGCCGTGCGGGACGGACAGGGCAGAGAGGCCACGTTGCGGCTGGTGGGGGCATTGAAGAATTCGGTGCTGCAGGGGAGTCTCATTGTCGACGAGGAAGCGTTCCGAGCGTTGTGGCCTGAGGAGGAGGGGTATCGGGTGTTCTTGATCGAGGCGCCCCGAGAGCAGGCGGAGGCGGTTGAGCAGGCGTTGTCGCGGGCGGGGCGTGATTATGGACTAGAGGTAAGGCAAACGGCAGAGCGGCTGGCGGAACTGTCGACCGTGGAGAACACGTATTTGTCGATGTTTCTGCTGCTGGGGGGCTTGGGAGTGGCGTTGGGCAGCGTGGGGTTGGCGATTGTGGTGGGTCGTAACGTGCTGGAGCGGCGGGGAGAATTGGCCATGCTGCGGGCGGTAGGGTTTGACAAGGGCCACTTGGTGCGGCTATTAGTATACGAACATGGCTGGCTTTTGGGGCTGGGGCTGGTCGGGGGCGCGGTAAGTGCGTTGCTGGCGGTGGCCCCGACACTGCTGGCAGCAGGTGGCGACGTGCCCTATGCGGCGGTGGGTATGCTGATGGCAGCGTTGCTGGTGAACGGCTGGATATGGATCGTCGTGGCGACGCGGTGGGCGTTGCGTGGGCCTTTGCTGGCGGCCTTGCGGCAGGAGTGAACAGATGACGACTTCACCACTAAGACACCAGGGCAAGCGAAGACCTTCTTGGACATGATTGACAGAATAATGAACATTTTGCGTCGGAACAGACCGGCCAGTGTGCTGGCGGCAGTGGGTGTGGCGACACTTATTGTGTGGGTCATAAGCGGCCCAACGGTGGAGTTGGCGTTGCGGGTTCCCAAGCCGACACCGCCAGGAGCGCACGTCGGTGAAAGGGCAGAGCAAACGCCGCTGGAAGGGACATTGACGGGCGGGACGGGGACGCCGGCGGAGATAGCAGGAGCTTGGCCCAGGTTTCGCGGGGCGGATTTGAACAATATCTACGAGAATGGGGAGGTGGCCTTGGCTGGGCAGTGGCCTGCAAACGGGCCGGCGACCATGTGGTCGCTCAAGGTGGGCGAGGGGTATGCCGGGGCGGCGGTGTGGCAGGGGCGGGTGTTTTTGCTCGATTACGACAAACAGAAGCAGGCGGATACACTGCGGTGTTTGTCGCTGGCGGACGGGCAGGAGATATGGCGGTTTTCGTATCCGGTCAAGGTCAAGCGAAATCATGGTATGAGCCGCACGGTGCCGGCGGTAACGGACGATTTCGTGGTGACGCTGGGGCCTAAGTGTCACGTGGCGTGTTTGAACCCCGTAACGGGTGAGACGTACTGGCTGATGGACCTGGTCAAGCGGTACGGCACGAAGGTGCCGCAATGGTACGCCGGCCAGTGCCCTCTGATCGATGCCGAGGGGCGAGCGATTCTCGCGCCGGGCGGCACGGCGCTGCTGACAGCGATCGACTGCAGGACCGGTGAGACGGGGTGGGAGACGCCCAACCCGAACGAGTGGCAGATGACGCATTCGTCGATTATGCCGATGGAGTACGCGGGGCGCAAGATGTACGTTTATTGTGCCAGCGGCGGTGTGGCAGGGGTTTCGGCGACGGACGGGTCGCTGTTGTGGGAGACGAGCGAATGGCGTATTCGCATTGCGAATATCGCCTCGCCGGTGGTGTTGGATGACGGACGGATCTTCCTTGCAGGCGGCTACAATGCCGGGGCAATGATGATTCAACTGAAGGAGCAGGCAGGGGGGCAGCTGAAAGCCGAGGTAACGTATCGACTCAAGCCGGCGGTTTTCGGATCGCCGCAGCAGACGCCGATTCTATATGGGGAGCACCTGTACGGCGTGCGGCCTGATGAGGAATTGGTGTGTCTTGGTTTTGACGGGCAGGTGGTCTGGACGAGCGGAAGGAAACACACGTTCGGCCTGGGGCCCTATATGCTGGCGAACGGGATGATGTACCTGATGGACGACGAGGGACTACTAACGTTGGCCAAGGTGAGCGAGTCGGGTTTTGAGGTGCTCGCTGAGGCGAAGGTGCTGGAGGGCCCAGACTCGTGGGGGCCGATGGCATTGGTGCAAGGCCGCCTGCTGGTGCGCGACATGACTATGTTGAAGTGTCTTGACGTGAGGGCAAGATAAGGGGACTCTGGATTGAGACAGCGGACACGTTTATAATGATAGATGAGAGAGCGATGCAACCCGGCGAGGCACGTCGGCAGCGGTTACGGCACAATCGGAGCGGCAAGCGGCCATGAACCAGCGGGCAGGACAATCACGAAAAGCGGTGTTGTTTGGGGTGCTTATAGGGGTGCTGCTATCAGCTGCGGTCGCAACGGTTCTGGCGGCATTGTTGACGATGGACGTAACGGGCAAGAAAGGCAGCGGCTTGGGCAAGCAGTTCCAATATGACATCAAGGCTCAAGGGCAGATCGATCCGGCGCTGATCGGCTATGAGCAGGTGCATGTGTTCGAGAGCGGCTTTGAGCGGCCGATGAGTCTGGCGGTGGGGCAGGACGGCAGGGTCTACGTCGCGGGGGACCGGGCGGTGCGGCGGTTCGATAACAAGGGACAGTTGACACAGGAGGTGACGCTGACAGCAGAGGCATGGTGCGTTGCCGTGGACGACGCGGGTCTGCTTTATGTGGCCCTCCAAGATCATGTAGAAGTGTTCAGCGGCTCCGGTGAGCAGAAGGCAACGTGGGCCGGCCTGGGTGACAAGGCCGTGCTCACGAGTATCACGCTGGCTGGCGACGACGTGTTTGTCGCGGATGCGGGCCAGCGACTCATCTGGCGATACAACTTGTCGGGCGAGGTGATTGGGCGGATTGCAGAGAAGGATATCGAGCGGAACATCAACGCCTTGGTTGTGCCCAGTCCGTACCTGGACGTGGCGATGGGAGCGGATGGATTGTTACGGGTGACCGATCCCGGCAGACGTCAGATCAAGGCGTTCACACGCAAGGGCGACATGGAGTTCGCCTGGGGAACGTATGGCAACGCGATTGAGGCTTTTTGCGGGTGCTGCAATCCGGCGAACTTTGCGCTGCTGCCGGATGAACAGGGTTTTGTCACGTGTGAGAAGGGGCTTACGCGGGTGAAAATTTACGACATCGAAGGACGATTTGTAACGGTGGTCGCCGGGCCGGAGCAGTTTGCCGAGCACGCGCGGGCGGTGTCTATCAGCGCGACCCAGATAGAGCGGTGGGCACTGGATGTGGCGGCCGACGCGGCGGGGCGGGTGCTGGTGCTGGATCCGGTGACGGCAAAAGTCCACGTATTTGTCAGCCTACAGAACAAAAACAACCACTAAAGACGGTATATTCGGTACAAACGACTATGCGTGAGCGACGTAACAACTGGGTGACCCGACGGGAGGCGATAGGCCATGGGCTCCGTGGAGCGGCCTTGGCGACCTTGGCAGGGCTGGGGCTGGCGGCAACACGTGGCCGGGACAGCAGGAAAGGCCAAGGACAAGCATGTATCGATCCTGAGGCGTGCGTTGGCTGCGGGCAATGGCGACGATGCGGCCTGCCACCCGCACAAATATATCGACACAGGCAGACGCTGGAGCACGCCAAAATGCAAGCGGCACAGCCAGGGGAAGGGACCTGACGATGACAACGGACAAACAGGATATAACCAGGCGAGAGTTACTACGCAGCGGCCTGCGGGGCATGGGCCTGTTGGGCCTGGGCGGGGCCACGGGGTACCTCTCGGCACGGGCGACGCCGCAGGACACCGTCTGGCAGATTGACCCTTACAAATGCATAGCCTGCGGAAACTGCGCGACGCATTGTGTGCTGAAGGAGTCGGCCGTAAAGTGCGTGCACGCCCATGCTTTGTGCGGTTATTGTGAGCTATGCACGGGTTACTTTGAGGCTGACCCCACCGCGCTGAACGAGGGAGCGGAGAACCAACTCTGCCCCACCGGCGCGATTGAGCGGACGAAGGTGGAGGATCCGTATCACGAATACACGATCAACGAGGCGTTGTGCGTAGGGTGCGGCAAGTGCGTCAAGGGGTGCACCGCGTTCGGAAACGGATCGTTGTTTCTACAGGTGCGGCATGACCGCTGTGTGAACTGCAACGAGTGCTCAATTGCGGCGGCGTGTCCGTCGGGGGCGTTTGTGCGGGTGCCGGCCGATAAGCCTTACCTGTTGAAGAAGGTGCAACACGAGGAATGATGCGGCTGGTAAATAAACTCACAATCGGATTCGTGCTGGTACTGGGGACACTCATGGTCACGCCGGCCTGGGGGGCAAGTCGGTTTCCACCGCCGGAGTTCGAGAGCGGCCATGAGTTGCCCACAACGACCCAGCCAGGCCCGCGCAGCGAGACGCTCGAATACCTCGACGTGGCGGTGCTGGCGGCAGCGTTGCTCGTGGGGGCATACCTGTCGCTGCGACAGCGCAGCCGGCGGGGCATCTTTGTCCTGGTGGTCTTCTCGCTGGTGTATTTCGGTTTCTACCGCGAAGGATGCGTCTGCTCGATTGGGGCGATTCAGAACATCACGCTGGGACTCTTCGACGCGACTTACGCAGCGCCGCTGACAGTGGTGGCATTCTTCTTGCTGCCACTGATAGCCACGTTGTTGTTCGGTCGGTCTTTTTGCGGCGGCGTCTGCCCTCTCGGAGCCATCCAGGACGTCGTGCTGGTGCGGCCGATAAAGGTGCCCCGCTGGGCTGAAGAAGCGCTGAGCGTGCTGGCGTATGCCTACCTGGGCTCGGCGGTGCTCTTCGCGGCAACGGGCAGCGCGTTCATAATTTGCCAGTACGATCCCTTCGTGGCGTTCTTCCGACTATCGGGCAAGTTGAGCGTCCTGGCGATCGGTGTGAGCCTGCTGGTAATCGGCTTGTTTGTGGGCCGGCCTTACTGTCGTTTCTTGTGTCCCTTTGGGGTGCTCTTGAAGTGGACCAGCCGACTGTCGAAGTGGCGTGTGACGATAACACCCAACGAATGTATTGAGTGCCGACTTTGCGAGGACGCCTGCCCGTTCGGGGCCATTGACAAGCCGGTAGAAACAGAGCGTCCGGGCAAACAGCGCTGGCCCAAGGCACGCCTGACGCTGCTGCTGCTCTTGCTGCCCGTGCTGATGGCAAGTGGCGGCTGGGCTCTCTCTCGAGCTGACCACACGTTTGCCAGAATGCACAGTCGGGTGCGCCTGGCCGAGCGGATACGGGCGGAGGAAACGGGACTGCTAAGCGGCACCACCGACGCAAGCGATGCGTTTCGGACCCACGGTGAATCGCCAGAAACACTCTACGCCGAAGCAGCGTCTCTGCGGGCGAACTTTCGCACAGGCGGCTGGATTCTGGGAGCGTTTTTGGGATTGGTGGTGGGGGGCAAGTTGATTCGGCTTGCGGTTTTCCGCACCAGGATCGGCTACCAGGCCGACCAGGGCAGATGCATCTCGTGTGGCCGATGTTTTGCAGCGTGCCCGAAGGAGCATGAGCGGCTCAAAAAACTGGCTGATAGAAGAAACACATGACAACAAAGCAACACACTCAACACGAACACGATGGCGGTCAAACAAATGGCGCCCGCCGTGGGGACAAAAACCGCCCGGGCGTTGGCAGTAATCGCTACCGGACTGCCGTCGGCGTGGCGGTAGCCGCCGGGGTGTTCAGCACGCTGGTCGCGACGTTGATGTTGCTCAGCTATTTACGGCATAGGCCTTTGAGCGAGGACGTCACCCCGGTCGACACGGCGGAACTGCTCGCACTCAAAGCACAACTGGCCCAGCAGCCCAAGGACGAGGCTCTCAAGGAGCAACTTCGCCAGTTGGATCTAAAGGTTCGACGCGACTATTTCCAAGCGTGGGCGTTTGCCGATCGAGGCAAGTATCTGCTGCTCGTGGGGGTGGTCGCGCTGGTGGGGGCGTTGAAAATGGCGGCCAGTTGCCGACACGAGCCACCACGCGTGCCAACGAAGCAACCCAATAAGGATACTCATAGGCGGGAATTGATGTGGGGGCGCTGGGCCGTAACAGGCTTAGCGGCGGGACTGGCGGCGGGCGTGTGGGCACTGGCAACGGCGCCGACGATTCGTCTGGCAACAGACGAGCAAGAGGCAACCGTGGCAGCAGTGAATGGCCACGTCGAGTCGGCGGAGAATTGGCCTCGGTTTCGCGGGCCCCAAGGCTCGGGAGTCTCGCCTTACGGACAAACGCCGACACACTGGGACGGCGCGACCGGCCGAAACGTGCTGTGGAAGACGCCGGTGCCAATGGTCGGGCAAAGCTCGCCGGTAGTGTGGCACCATCGCCTGTTCCTCTCGGGAGGCAACGCCGAGCGACAGCAGGTGTACTGTTACGATGCCGATGCGGGCCGACTGCTTTGGCAGAAGAATGTGACGGTGCCCACACAGCAAAAGCAGCAGCCAGACGAAGAAATGGAGATCATGGAAGACACGGGTTACGCGGCGCCCACCATGGCTGTCGACGCCAAGCGTGCGTATGCGATCTTTGCTAACGGTGATGTGGCGGCATTCGATTTCGCCGGCAAGCAGCTGTGGGGACGCAATCTGGGTACGCCCGAAAACGCCTACGGATACGCCAGCTCACTGGAGCTTCACGACGGCCTGCTGCTGATACAGTACGACCAGGGCCAAGAGGACGACGACAAATCGAAGATGATAGCGTTGAAGGGGCCAACGGGTGAAACGGCCTGGGAAGCGGTGCGACCCGTGGCCAACGCCTGGACCTCGCCC
>CAYNXW010000137.1:0-7441 GCA_964401265.1 uncultured Pirellulales bacterium
ATGCGTACGCACAAGCGTCTGATTGACATTTTTGAAGCGAACCCGCGGACGGTCGAAGCGTTGAACCGTTTGGTCGTACCGGCGGGTGTTTTTGTAAAGATCAGGGTCTGAGTAAACGGGACGTGCTCTGCAGATGGCAGGCACGTTTTTTTTCGGCATTGATCGGGTCCAAACGCAAGAGAGTAAGACACAATGGCCGCAGCACTCTTAGGAAAAAAGATAGGGATGACTCGCGTCTACGATGAACAAGGCGTGTTGACGCCCGTGACCGTCATCGAGGCGGGCCCCTGCACGATAATGCAGGTAAAGACGACCGAGAGTGAAGGGTATAACGCCCTGCAAATCGGCTTTGGCGAAGTCAAGCGGAACCGGCGTAAGAAGCCGCAGGTGGGGCATGCGAAGAACGCCAAGACGACGCCCAAGGCGTATGTTCGTGAAGTGCGTTTGGCGGACGCTCCGTCGCAGGCGGTGGGCGAAGAGTTGACCGTGAGCGTGTTTGAGGCAATCAAGTACGTTGATGTTATCGGCACGAGCAAGGGCAAAGGGTATGCGGGTGTGATGAAGCGTCATGGCTTCAAGGGCCAGCCGGCGAGTCATGGTGTGGAGCGTAAGCACCGCAGTCCGGGCTCGATTTGCGAGACGTCCGGTGCGTTGGGCCGTGGCCTTAAGAAGGGCAAACGGATGGCGGGTCATATGGGGCATGTCCGCCGGACGAGCCGGAATCGCAAAGTTGTCGGCATTGACACTGAAAATAATCTGATTCTGGTCAAAGGACCTGTCGTCGGCCCTGCCAATGGGTACGTGATGGTGTCGCAGGCCAAGACCAAGAGCTAGGAACCAGACAGAGGCGTAAAGGGATGATAGAGTTAGCTGTATACAACCAGCAGGGGCAGCAGGTCGATAAGATGCAGGTCGACGAGGGGCTCCTTGGCGGGCACGTGCGACCGGCTTTGCTGAAGCAGGCCCTGGTGATGCACCACGCCAACCAACGTCAGGGTACGGTGGCGACGAAGAGCCGCGGCCTTGTTCACGGTTCGACGCGTAAGCTGTACCGCCAGAAGGGTACCGGTCGGGCGCGGGCGGGTGCGTCGCGGACGTGTGTAAGGCGTGGTGGTGGCGTGAGTTTTGGCAAGGTGCGGCGTGATTTTCGTCAGACGATGCCGAAGAAGCAGCGGCGTTTGGCGCGTAATTCTGCGATTCTCAGCAAGTTGGAGTCTCAAGAGGCCAAGGTGGTCGACCGTTTTGAGTTCGACTCGCCCAAGACGAAAGAGTTTGCTGAGATGCTGCGATGCTTGGAGATTGACCGCAGTTGTCTGTTAGCGACTGCGACGAACGACCAGAACGTATACAAGTCGTTGCGGAACATCCCGCGGGTGGATGCCATGGAGGCGCGACAGTTGAGTGCCGGCGACATTTTGCGGCGACGGACGCTCCTGCTGACGCGGGCGGCTTTGGAATCGTTGCTCGAGGGTTCGACGAAGGCCGCGAGCGAGACGGACCAGTAGAAGATAGGTGATACGAGTGGAAAACGACCCATATCGCATTTTAGTTCGGCCCTTGATTACGGAGCAGGGAACGCACCAGGCGGAGACGCTTCGTGCATATCCGTTCCAGGTGCACCGCGACGCGAACAAGACACAGATTAAAGATGCGGTCGAACGTGTATATAATGTCAAAGTAATTGACGTGCGAACAGCCAACCGCAAGGGGAAAGCCCGTCGGCGTGGACGTAGTCGGGGCGTGACGGCGAGTTGGAAGAAGGCTGTTGTGGTCTTGGATGAGCATTCGAGAATAGACCTGTTCTGAGGACATTGACGTGGCTATTAGATCATACAAACCGACCAGTGCCGGGCGCCGTCATGGTAGCGTGCACGATTTTGCGGAGATCACCAAGACCAAGCCTGAAAAGAGCCTGGTCAAGAGGCTCAAGAAGAGTGGTGGTCGCAATCACCGTGGCGTAACGACGTGTCGGTTCCGGGGCGGTGGTGCCCGGAAACTGTACCGTATCATCGACTTCAAGCGTAACAAGGATGACGTTGCGGCTGAAGTGGTGGCGATTGAGTACGATCCGAACCGGACGTGCAACATAGCGTTGTTGAAGTATGCGGACGGCGAGAAGCGGTACATTTTGGCTCCTGCGGGGCTGAAGGTGGGCGAGACGCTGGAAAGCGGGTCGCAGGTGGAGCCGAAAGTGGGCAATTGCATGCCGCTGAAGGCGATCCCGACGGGTCTCGAGATCCACAATGTGGAAATGATCCCGGGGCAGGGCGGCAAGATTGTGCGGTCGGCCGGCGCGGTGGCACGGATTGCCGCGAAGGAAGGCGAGTTCGCGCATATTATTCTGCCCAGTGGTGAAATGCGGATGATTCCGCTGGCGTGTCGTGCGACCGTGGGTCAGATCGGCAACAGCGAGCATCAGCATGTTGACATTGGAAAAGCCGGACGTAAACGGCACATGGGTCGGCGTCCGCACGTGCGGGGCAAAGCCATGAATCCGGTCGCTCACCCGATGGGCGGCGGCGAAGGACGCTCCAATGGTGGTAGGCATCCGTGTTCGCCAACCGGAGTGTTGGCCAAGGGTGGCAAGACCCGTCGGCCTCATAAAGGATCTAACAAACGTATTATTCGCCGGCGTAAGACCGCCAAGGGCGTGGAAGTCGTAGTCTAAGCATGAAGGTGTGCTGATGGGACGATCACTGAAAAAAGGACCGTTCGTGGACGAAAAACTGCTGGGCAAGGTGTTCAAGCACCAGCAGGAAGGCGTGCACGATCCAATAAAGACCTGGTCGCGGCGCTGCACCATCGTGCCGGAATTTGTTGGGACGACGTTTATGGTCCACAACGGCAAAATGTTTCACAAGGTGTATGTCACTGAAGATATGGTTGGGCATAAGTTGGGTGAATTTTCGCCCACGCGGATGTTCCGTGGCCATGCGGGCGGCAAGAGGTAGAGTTCGATTGGTGGCGGATGAATTGCCACGCTAGGATAAGACCATGCTGAGCAGCAGGAAACTCAGAGAATACAAGGAACGGGCCGGTGTCGGTCTGGATGACTTGGCCGGAGCGATTGAGCGTTCTGGGCTTAAGGCGAGTCAGGCGCGGGCGGCCGTGAAGAACTGGCTTCAGGGCAAATTGGTGCCGGAGCCTCAGAGCACGGACATTGAGAACCTTGCCCGTGTTGTGAATGCGTCGCGTCAGGACCTGATGGTCTGGGCGGCGTGCCATCGGCATGCTCCGATGGCGCCGCGGAAGGTCAGGCTGGTGGCCGACCTGATTCGTGGCAGGAGTGTGCAGGATGCACTTGATGTGCTCAAGTTCGCCAACAAGCGCGCTGCCGTGATGGTGGACAAGGTGCTGAGAAGTGCGATCGCCAACGCCGACGAGGCGGAGGCGGACATTGAGAGACTCTACGTTAGCGAAGCTCGGGTCGATGAAGGCGGGGTCCGGCTTGGTACGCGACGGTGGAGGCCGAAGGATCGTGGTAGGGCCGTGTCGTGGACGCGACTGGCCAGCCATATACATGTAGCCGTGGACACGGAGGAATAGCGCCGTTTGCCCCAGGCAGCGGGCCGAGGATAGCGTATGGGTCAGAAGGTATCACCAATTGGGTTTCGTACCGGCATCACACTGGGCTGGAAGAGTCGTTGGTTCGCACCAAAGAGTGCGTTCGGCGAGTTCCTAGTTGAAGACGAGCGTGTGAGACGGTTTGTAGACGACCGGCTGAATCGTCGGCCTCCTTATGCGGCGATTGCCGGCGTAGAGATAGAGCGTACGCGTGATGACGTGCGTATTATCTTGCACACGGCGAGGCCGGGTCTGGTCATTGGGCCTAAAGGGGCTGAAGTTGATAAGCTGCGCGAGGCGCTCGAGAACTTGATCGACCGCAAAGTGACAGTGAATATTATGGAGGTCAAGAACCCCGACCTCAACGCCCAGTTGGTGGCTGAGGGCATGGCCGAGCAGTTGAAGAAGCGTGCGGCATTTCGGCGGGTGATTCGCCAGCATTGCGAGAATTGCATGGCGGCCGGTGCCAAGGGCGTGAAGATTATTATTGGTGGGCGGTTGGGCGGCGCCGAAATCGCTCGGTCCGAGAGGCAGGTGATGGGCTCGATACCGCTGCACACACTGCAGGCCGATGTAGATTACGGGTACGCGTTGTCGCGGACGACGTACGGAGCGATCGGTGTTCGGGTGTGGGTCTACCGCGGGATGTTCAATGAGCAGTTGCCTGAGAAGCCGGCTCCGAGTCGGCGGCCTCGGCCTAGTTATCGAGCAGGGTCCTGAGCCCCTAGCCTAGGGATAGTATTATGGCGTTAATGCCCAAACGAGTTAAGTGGCGTAAGTACCAACGTGGTCGCATTAAGGGAAATGCGGGTCGGGGAAACTATGTGGCCTTTGGCGACTTCGGGATCCAGGCGTTGGAACCGGGGCGGATCAGTGGCCGGCAGATTGAAGCAGGCCGGGTGGCGGCAACCCACTTTTTGCATCGGGTCGGTCGCGTGTATATCCGGATTTTTCCCCACCGCTCGGTTAGTTCCAAGCCCTTGGAAACCCGGATGGGTAAGGGCAAGGGTGAGCCGGATCGTTGGGAGGCCAAGGTGAAGCCGGGTACGGTGCTGTACGAAGTGGGGGGTGTGCCGGAGAACCTCGCCAAGCGTGCCCTGATGCGGGTGGCGCATAAGATGCCGATTCGGTGCCGATTTGTGACTAGAAGGCACGCCAGCTAAGAAGACGGTGAAGATACATGAAAGCCAGCGAAATTAGAGAAATGAATCCTGACGAGCTCGTGGGCGAATTGGAACGCCTGGAGCGTAGGCTCTTCGATATCCGGACGCAAGCGGTCACGGAGAAACTAGAAGACCCGAGTCAACTGAAGAAGACCCAGCGGGATATTGCCCGGGTTAAGACTGTCTTACGCGAACGAGAACTGGACCAGGTGGGCAAGGCTGATAAGGTCGGGTAACCTGAGACGCCCCTGACAGGACGAGCATACTATGACAGATACGCAACGAAAGCCGTTGACGCGCTACCGTGGTGTGGTGGTGCGTGTTTCCGGCGAAAAAACAGTCCGAGTGGAGTTGAACTACCTCACGCGGCATCCGAAGTACGGGAAGATGATGAGGCGGCGCACCGTGGCGCACGTGCACGATGAGCAGGGCCAGGCGAGGCAAGGTGATACGGTGGAGATCACGAAGTGCCGGCCTTTTAGCAAGATGAAAACGTGGCGGCTGCTGGAGGTGGTCGAGCGGGCTGCCGGCAGTTGATGGTCAGGCGGTAACAGGGGCCTGGGCCGTACGATAGATAGCATACAAGGATTGGACGGATGATTCAGCAGGAGACGATAATCGACATCGCCGACAACAGTGGCGCTAAGACCGCGTTGGTGGTGCGGGTACTGGGCGGCTCTTCGGCCCGCGGGCAATACACGCGGCGTACGGCCAGCATTGGGGATGTGGTGGTGGTGGCGATCAAGAAGGCGCTGCCGACGCTGAGCCTGGACGACAAGAAGGTGCACAAGGCGGTTATTATTCGCACGAGTTTTCCGGTGCGTCGGCCGGATGGTAGCTATGTGCGATTCGATCGCAACGCCGGCGTGCTGATCGATGCGGACGGCAATCCGATCGGGACGCGCATTTTCGGTGCAGTGGCTCGAGAGTTGCGGGAAAAGAACTTTATGAAAATTGTCTCGCTGGCGTCGGAGGTGGTCTAGGTGGCGGCATCGATAAAAAAAGGTGATACGGTCCAGGTTATGGCCGGCGACGATCGCGGGGTACGGGGTAAGGTGCTGAGCGTCGACCGTGATTTGGGTAAGGTAGTAGTGGAAGGTGTCAATCGGGCGTACAAGCATGTGCGGCCTTCTCGGAGAAATCCTCAAGGCGGCAGGCTGCAGATTGAGCAGCCGATCGACATCAGCAACGTGATGATCGTGAGTCCCAAGACGAACCGGCCCGTTAGGGTGCGATTTGTCAGGGAGGCCAACGGGGAAAAGCGGCGCGTTGCGGCAGACGGCAGTGATATCGACGTGGTCCGACGGGCCAGAACGTAAGGGTAAGTTAAATGGCGCGGATGTTGGAACTTTATCGGTCGACCATAGTGCCTGCATTGCAGAGCGAGTTTAAGTACCGCAACTGCATGCAGATTCCCAAGGTCACCAAGGTGGTTGTATCTATGGGTGTCGGCCAGGCCGTTCGCGAGCGTAAGGTCCTGGAAGGGGCTGTCCGCGACCTGGGTCAGATTACGGGGCAGAAGCCCATGATATGCAAAGCGCGGAAGAGCGTTTCTAACTTCAAGCTCCGCGAGGGGATGGAGATAGGCTCGAAGGTGACGCTGCGAGGGCGACGGATGTATGAGTTCCTGGATCGTCTGATCAGCTTGGCTGTGCCGCGGGTGCGTGACTTCCGGGGTTTGAACCCGAACGGGTTTGACGGCGCGGGCAACTATAACATGGGCCTTACGGAGCAGACGGTTTTTCCGGAGATTAATCCGGACAAGATCGCCAACCAGCAGGGTATGAATATTACCATCGTTACCACCGCCAAAACTGATGAGGAAGCTCGAGAGATGCTGCGGCTTTTCGGGATGCCTTTCCGCAGCTAGTAGCGTCTTGCTGATGCGGCGATGGAATCAACAGGAGAGACCGGGCACGCTTGCCTGGAATGATAACTTGACGGACACGAGGAACGTATGGCAACGAAAGCCTTGAGAATCAAAGCGGAGAGCGAACCAAAGTTCAAGGTCCGCGGATACACGCGATGCCAGTTGTGCGGAAGACCCCGCGCGGTCTACCGCAAGTTTAGAATCTGCCGCATTTGTTTTCGTACGCTGGCCAACGCGGGACGTATTCCCGGTGTGCGTAAAGCCAGTTGGTAACAGCCGACGTTTTTTTCTTTGGTCACTGGAGTGAGCTGATTATGCACGCTGATCCCATTGCGGACATGCTGACAAGAATACGCAACGCACTGAACACTGAGAAAGAATCGGTGAACGTTCGGGCGTCCAAGGTTTGTGAGGGCGTTGCGCAAGTCCTGCGTGAGCAGGGGTACATCATGGAGTATGATCGTATTCCCACGGACAAGAAGCAGGACCTGTTGCGTATTAAACTGAAATATGGCCCGCTGGGTGAGCGTGTCATCCATGAGATCAAACGGTGCAGTAAGCCGTCGTGCCGGGTTTATTGCGGTGTAGAAGAGATGCCTGCGGTGTTGGGCGGCCTGGGTGTCGCGATTGTCAGCACCAACAAGGGTGTGCTCTCGGATCAGCAGTGTCGCGAGCAACGTCTTGGTGGCGAGCTGCTTTGTACGGTGTGTTAGACTTGCGGGCCTTGAGGGTGCCGCCGTCGAGCTTGTGTTAGGATTACCATGAGTCGTATTGGCAAAAAACCGATTAAAGTGCCTGCGGGCGTCAAGATCGAGCTCCAAGAAGGGCAGATCAAAGTGAGTGG
>CAYNXW010000138.1:0-7433 GCA_964401265.1 uncultured Pirellulales bacterium
GGCGGCTTCGTCGGACCAGAGACCATTAGAGTCACCAACACGTCCGATAATACCATCAACATCACCGACCTCAACATCGCCGGCGACAACTTCCTCCTCCACCAGGACCTCCTCCCCCTGCGGGAAATGGGACAACCACGCGACCTCCAACGGCTAGGCCTCCTCAACATCGGCCAGGAAGAGTTTGGCCGTATCTACTTCTATTTTGACGAGGACTCCGAGGAACTCGTCAGACGCACACAGTGGTTCTACGTCCACGCCGACGCCGGACAACTGCTGGACGTCCAGATCAAAGGCCTCGCACAAACCAGCGTCACCGTCTACAACGCCTACGGACAACCCTCCTTCGAACCTGAAGAGCCGGACCCATGGTTCGGATTCCTCGATGAAGAACCTTTAAGCAAATACGACGAACCCATGATCGAAGGCCTCCCCGGAAGCCCCGAATACGACAACGACACCTTCGTCACCGTCCAGGACTTCGTCACCCCCTACGACGGCGTCTACTACATCAGCGTACAGGGCGAGCCTATCGCAGAAACCGGCGAATACGAAATTGTCCTCCAACCCAGCAGCAACACCATTGAACCGCTCGACCTTGCCCCTGCTAGCCAGAGCCTCACCGACCAGTACGGCTCAGAAGCCTTTCTCCCTGAAAACGTCTGGTTTCAAATCAACGCCGAATACGGCGACCAGATCAACATACGCCTCGCCGACACCTTTGAAGAACAACGCGACGTCCAAATCATCAACGCCTTTGGCGAAAACATCCTGCCAAAGGCAACCGACGATGGCGCCGATTTCGACCTCATCAGCGACGCCGATACCTACTACCTGCGCATCTGGGCCCCCGAATTCTACCCCGACGCCACCGACTACCAAATGACCGTCACCAGCGACTCCATCTTTCAATTACTCCCCGGCGAAGAACAGGACTTCGCCGCTTACTTCACACCTCTCTATCCCGGACTGGACCTCTCCGCCACCCTCACCTTCACCACCGACGACGGACAGCCTGACGTCCAATACACCCTCCTTGGCGACGCCATCGGAGGCGACATCGCCCTCACCGACATCGATATCACCAACCAGGAAGTACCGCTGCACGCCCAGTCCGGCCACAACATCCACATCAACGCTACTCTCGAAAATGTCGGACTCGGCAACATCTATGACACCTTCCACGTCGCCTTCGCCCTCAGCACCGATGACGTCTTCGGCAACGACGACGATATCCCCCTCGCCACAACGATGGACGTCACCAACCTCTTGCTCGACCAACCACTACTACTCCAGGCCAGCCTCCACGTGCCCGCACACGTCCAAGGCATCTATCACGTCCTCGCCTACGCTGACCCCGATAACGTCATCGAAGAAGCCTTCGAAACCACCGAAAGCGACGCGCCCAACCTCATCGCTTCGCAACCCCTACTCTTCTCCCCTCACAACACCGTCGTTACCTACACCCCCGGCGACGTCTTCGAACAACAAATGAACTTCGGCCGACAGGTCGTGGACAGCAGCACACCCGGAGCCGTCACCGTCCACAACCGCGGCGACAACCCGCTCACCGTCTCCAGCATGACCCTCCAACTCGCCGAAGCCTTTGTACTCACCGACTTTGACATCCCCGACTTCGACGTCAGCAACCCTCCCATCGCCCCTCACTCCTCACGGACCTTCGAAGTCGTCTTTGAACCCCAACGCTTCGTCAACGGCGGCGCCCACCACTACCAGGACACCCTCACCATCCAAACCAGCGAAGCCTTCGCCTACTCCCTCGACCTGCAAGGCCAAGTCACCGGAGCCGACCTCAGAGTCTTCGAACAATCCGGCACCACCTCCAACGATAACCTCATCGAATTCCGACCCCGACAAATCAATGGCGGACTCGGCTGGAGCTCCTTCACCGTCGCCAACCTCGGCGACCAACCCCTCTCCATCAACAACATCAGCCTCGTCGCCGGTGACATCAGCGCCTTTGACTTGCTGCCCACCTGGGACCAGTTCCCACTCATCCTCCAACCCCACGGTGAAGAACAGGACGCCCAAGTCGTCACCGTACGCTTCGCCCCCGACCAACTGGGCGACCTCCAAGCCACCGTCGCCATCGAATCCAACGACTACATCGGCGACTACAACCTCTCACTCACCGGACAAGGCATCGCCCCCGGCCTCGCTGTCTACGAACAGCAGGGAGCCGCCAACGACGACCTCCTCGAATTCGGCTGGCATCCCACAGGCCAACCCGCCTCCACCACTCTCCAACTCGTCAACGAAGGCACCGACGACCTCATCCTCTACGATTGGAACTTCGCCAACGCCGTCACCAACGATTTCACCGTCACGCCCTCCAACGACCGCGACAACAACACCGATGACGTCATCCTGACGCCAGGCGACACCTTCAACCTCACCGTCACCTTCCTCGCCCCCAACGACGGATACTTCGACGACCGCCTCCTTATTCACAGCAACGACCTCGCCGGAACCTACGAAGTCGACGTCACCAGCCTCGCCGGCATATCCACCCAACCAGCCCTGCGATTCCGATACGACGACCACTTCACCTACAACCTCGACCTCGACTTCGGCGACATCCCCCTCGGAGGCTCACTCTCACAAACCTTCTTTATCAACAACAACGCCCCCGTCCCCCTCGTCATTGACGACATCTTCATCCAGGGACCATATTTCGCCCTGCCAGAAATCATTGACCCCACCGACGACATCATCCTCAACAAGGGACAGTCACTGCCCATCAGAGTCACCTTCACCGCAGACGCCAACCTCGGCACCGGAGACTACGCCGGCATCATCAGCTTCGACTCCAACGCTCCCACCGACGGACGCGTCTTCCTCAACGCCTCACTCGTCACACCCGACATCGACCTCTCACATAACAACCTCGTCTTCGACCCCATCGACCAAAACCAATCCGCCACCCAGATTGTCGATATCACCAACCGTGGCTCCAGCGACCTCGTCCTCTCCAACTGGCAACTCGATAACGACCAGTTCCAACTCGCTCTGCCAGCCCCCGACAATAACGGCCGACTCACCATCGCCCCAGGCCAAACCGTCTCCGCCTCCGTCACCTACAAACCCTCACTATACGGCAACGCCTTCGCCACCCTCGCCCTGGACTCCAACGACCTCGACGAACCCCGCCGCACCATCAATATCACCGCCTCCAGCATCGGACGACCCATCGCCCTCGTACCCAACGTCAACTATGCCTTCCAGGACGCCGACGGCGACCTCGTCTCCGTCCGCTCTATCAACGCCGACTCCGTCATCTACCTCGAAAACGGACTCCTCTCAGGAGCCGACATCCAACTCCTCAATGTCTCCCACACCGGAAGAAACAGCCAAATAAAAATATCCGTCAACGGCGGCCAAACCTCCATCGGAAAAATCAACGTCGAAGGCAACCTTAACCAGATCCAGGCACCCGACGCCACCCTCCGACAAACACTCGCCGTCAACGGCTACATCCAGAAACTCTCACTCGACCAAATGGCCCCGGCAGCCTCCCTCAACGTCGCCACCATGGCACCCAAAGGCACCACTCTCAACATCAACTATGTCGCGCCAAACGCCTTGCTCAACCTGGCCGGTGACGTCCGATCGTTCCAAACCGACCAAATGGACGGCTCACTGCTCGCCAGAAACATCAACCGCCTCACCGCACAGAACGACATCAACGGCGACATCCACGCCATGCTAAACATCAACACCATCATGAGCCGAACCGGAAGCATCAACGCCAACGTCTCCGCCGGACGCATCGACAGCCAGGAAAGCCTAAACGCCATTCTAAACGACCCCTTCGCCTTCCACATCGGCGACGTCTCCAACCTGCCCACCTTCGTCGAGGGCAACATCCGCCGCATCGCCGCACGACAAAGCATCGCCGGCACCATTACCGCATGGGGCGACCTCGGCACCGTCACCGCCGGCCAAAACTTCTCCGCCACCGTCCGCGCCGAAAACGTCAGCCTCCTACGCGCCGCCAACCTCGACAACGCCCTCATCAGCACCCTCGACGACGTCGACCGACTGCTCATCAAGAACAACATCTCTGACTCCTACGTCCTCGCCGGATACGACATCGGCATGAACGCACTAGACGACCGCACCGACGACCTCCTCAGCAACGGCAACCTGGGCCTCGTACGCTTTAACGGCCAGCTACGCAACAGCTACTTCGCCGCCGGCGTCCTCACCGACGCCATCCGCACCAGCATTGGATTCCCCCTCGCCGCCGACGAACCCGTCTCCAGCAACGTCGGCTCCATCGGCCGCGTCATCGGCCGCAACGTCTCCACCATCGGCTCCACCCAGGAGTTCGGCCTATACGCCGCCAACGACATCAACACCAACCTCACTCCCGCCGGAAACTTCGTCATCATCGATGACATCTAACCCGGATCTGCCTTGACCGGAGCCCCTTACTGACATACAAAAGCCGCATGAAAATGCGCATTGTCTGTCCACACTGCGGCGCCACCTACCGCCTCGACGTTCGCTGGACCTCTCGAGAGGCCATCTGCGCCCAATGCAACAACCGCTTCGCCGCACAACCCGCCAACGTCGACAACAACTCCCCGCAAGACACCCCGCCCCATACGCCCCCACTGACTGACCCGCCCGAGGAACTCTTCCCCAAAATGCCCGCCGACATCAAGCTCGACCCCAACGCCATCCTCGCACCCCCTACCCCCCAGCCAGCACCCTTCGATACACCCGCCGAACTGCCACCCGACTCCCTGCTCGACCAACCAGACCCAAGCCACGCCTTCCGCCGCGACCTCCTCCGCTTCCTCCTGCCATACCGCTCCCTCCCGGAAACCATCAGCTTCCTCGTCATCCTCGCCTTGTGCTGCCTGCTACCCTTTCTCGACCTGCTCCCCGGCATCTTCTGCGCTGGCTTACTGGCCCAACTCATCATTGGCGCCATCCTCGTCATCTTCTGCTTCACCATCGTCTCCGAAACCGCCCGAGGCGCCGACGAACTACCCTACGTCAACACCGCCACCGCCCTGCTCGAAGACTTCTGGGGCTCCATCATCATCCCCATCACCGACTGGTTTGGCGCCCTGCTCTACTGCCAACTGCCCACACTCGCCGCCTCACTCGCCATCTACCTCCTCGCCGGAAAACAGGCACTCGACAACCCCGCCAGCCAAGCACTCACCGCCTCCCTACTCGTCCTCGGCTTTGCCCTCTGGCCCATGGTCATCCTCATCCTCGCCTTCGACAACATCCCCCTCCTCCTGCGCCCCCACATCATCCTCCGAGCCATCATCGCCATCTGGGCCCCCTACCTCCTCGCCTGCCTCTGCCTCCTGCTCGCCTGCGCCATCTTCTTCAGCCTCCACCACTTCAGCCCGCAACTACCCGACCAGCCATCCCTCTGGCCCGCCTACCTCGCCCTGACCGTAGGCCTCCGCGCCGTCGACCTCGTCCTCTTCATCTACGCCATGCGCGTCATAGGCCTCCTCTACCGCCACTACCAACACCGCCTCCCCTGGGCCGACCCCGACCGACCCAAACACCCCCTCGAAAAATGATCCGCCCTTACCCGCACTCTTAACGTGCCATGGCCATCCACCCCTTGCGTGTCGCGGGCATCTTGCCCGCGTTTAATAACACCCTCACCCAGCTACACCCCACTGCCACGCGCTACCAGCCCCAGGCACCGCCTGGGGGCAACAAAACAACTCTTAACAAAACTCTTCCCCCTCCCTCTCCCCCCGCTGTCATTGCGAGGAGGCCTTCTCAGGCCGACGTGGCAATCTCACCCCCCCAACAACCTTGCTCGCTCTAATCCCCCCGCCACACTGCACTCCCGACACCCCACTCCTGAAGCCCCCTACGTAAGGCCGTAGCCGTACGGTGGGCTGTGCCCACCATCCATTCTGAATGTGTGCTCTCGAATCACTTCCGACGCCTCGCCACCTCTCTGCCCAACACCCGACACAGAACCGTCCGCCGCCACCCAGCCAACACCCCTGGCATTCCCCCGCCGGGTGGCAGCGTCTGTCTCGCACGGCTTCGCCGTGCACGACAGGCGATGGCGATTACCCCCCCCTCACGTCGCGCCCATCGTGCCCGCCCTGGAAGCTCTATTTCCCAATAGTATCCCGCCTGGCATCCCACTCCTCTTTGGTTAACGCCAACGCGGTTACATGGTACTCCTTTTTGCCTTCAACAACCTCTAGATGCACCTCGGACCAGACGTACTTTTTCTTATTCTCGGCAATATATTGTTGTGCATCTTCTCCAAGCTCCTCATTTCGAATATGATTACCAGGCCGTAGGGTGGGCTGTGCCCACCATCCATTCTGAATGTGTGCTCTCGAATCACTTCCGACGCCTCGCCACCTCTCTGCCCAACACCCGACACAGAACCGTCCGCCGCCACCCAGCCAACACCCCTGGCATTCCCCCGCCGGGTGGCAGCGTCTGTCTCGCACGGCTTCGCCGTGCACGACAGGCGATGGCGATTACCCCCCCCTCACGTCGCGCCCATCGTGCCCGCCCTGGAAGCTCTATTTCCCAATAGTATCCCGCCTGGCATCCCACTCCTCTTTGGTTAACGCCACCGCGGTTACATGGTACTCCTTTTTGCCATCAACAACCTCTATAGGCGCCTCGGACCAGAAGTACATCTTCTTATTCTCGGCAATATATCGCTGCAATTCTTCTCCAGGCTCCTCATTTGGGATATTGTTACCGCCGTGAAGTATCAACCTTAAGCCAGCGACTTCTGGCACTTCTGTAAACGTACATCTGCCATTCTCATCCGTTCTACGTATGAATCTCTTGTCAACTGCCCATTGCGTGGATATTTCTCCAGCATCACCTCTGATCTCCACAGGAAAATATTTCACCTGTTCACCGGAAGTGTTTTTCACTTCCACGTCCAGTATTAGCTCCGCTTTCCTCGCTACCATTTCAACTTCATATTCGTCCTTATCATTAAGATAATCAATTCCGTTGACCACATCGGGAAAATACTCCCCGCTTCTGCGCCCTCTTCTGAAAAACCCATGAGACAACGGAGCTTCAATTTGTAGGTCTTGAGTATCTGGGCATCCCTCTATTTTGAAAAATCCTCTTTCATCCGCTTTGGCATTGCAAGTTTGAAATCGTTTCCCATTCACCAGCACAAATATGGGGGCCCCTACAACAGGGTTCCCATAATTATCAATCAATCGCCCTTTCACTGTCAACCTGGCCTGATATAACCGAAAGTCAACTTCTTCACGCTCTATCGGCCCTTTGGCGTAAAAACGGGCAGTATCACCCGCGAACCCTCCTGCCTCGGCACGAACAACAAACTTTGTTCTTTTCCATAGTCGCGGGAGATTCGCCAGTTCATACCACCCGTTTTCATCCGTTCGTACAACCCCGTGTCCATCAGC
>CAYNXW010000139.1:0-7432 GCA_964401265.1 uncultured Pirellulales bacterium
GAGACGCTACATTTTGAGATTATGCGGCATTTGCCGTTGGGGGTGATGGCGTTGGGGAGAGATTATCGTGTGACGTTCTGGAATGAGACGTTGGCGAAGTGGACGGGCATTGGCGAGTCCGCGATGGTGGGCCGATCGATTCTGGAGCGTTATGAGCGTTTGGGGGAGGGGAGGTATCGTCGGCTTCTGGAGGAGGTGTTCGGCGGGGGTGGTCCGGTGCGGTTTGCGGCGGAGCAGCAGGGCGGATGGCTAGGCGGGCGGTGTGAGTCCGGGGGCTGTCGTGTGCTGCAGACGACGGTAAGCGGGATTACGTTGTCGGGGGAGGGGGCTTGTCAGGCGTTGTTTGTGATCGAGGACGTGACGGCGTTGACGGAGCAGGTGCGTCAATATCGGACGTTGCGAGATCAGGCGTTGGAAGAGGTGAAGCAGCGTCGGCAGGCGGAGGTAGCGTTGGAGGAGTCGCGTGCGGAGCTGGAGCGTCGGGTGGTGCAGCGGACAGAGGAGTTGTATGGTGCGTTGGTGGAGAATCGTCAGGTGTTGGAGGCGATACCTTCGGTTCTGATAAGTCTCGATGAGCGGGGTCGGGTGGTGCGTTGGAACGGCAGGTCGGAGGTGATGTTCGGGTTGGCGGAGTCGCAAGTGTTGGGTCGGTCGTTGGGTGACTGCGGGCTTGGTTGGGAGTCGTCGCGTGTGGCCGAGGCGATGGCGCGTTGTCGCTCGGCGTTGGAGGCGGTGCAGCTGCTGGATGTGTGGGTGCGTCGTGAGGGTGGCAGTGATCGTTGTTTGTCGCTGACGTTCACGCCGGAGGTTCAGGGCACTCAGAGCAAGAGTCCTCAGGGGGTGTTGGTTTTGGGGGTGGACATAACGGAATACAAGGTGCTGGAGAGCAAGCTGGTGCAGGCTCAGAAGCTGGAGGCGGTGGGGGAGTTGGCGGCGGGGATAGCGCACGAGATCAACACGCCGGTGCAATATGTTCAGGACAATCTGACGTTCTTGAGTGAGTGTTTTTCGGAGTTGGGCGGGGTTCTGGAGCGTCTGGTGGGGATGGTGGAGCCGGAGGCGGTGGAGGCGTCGGATCTGGCGTATTTGCGGGAGGAGACGCCCAAGGCGATCGAGCAGTCGTTGGAGGGTATCAGCCGGGTCAATGGGATCGTGCGTGCGATGAAGGAGTTTGCGCATCCGGGTAGGCGGACAAAGAAGCCGACGGATATTAATGAGGCGATCGAGAGCACGGTGACGATAGCGCGGCATGAGTGGAAGTATGTGGCGGAGGTGAGGTTGCTTCTGGACAGGGAGCTGCCGCTGGTGAGGTGTCTGGCGGGCGAGTTGAACCAGGCGATTCTGAATCTTTTGCTGAATGCGACGGATGCGATAAGGGAGCGGCCGGGTTTCAGCGGGCAGGAGTTGGGGTGTGTGACGATAACGACGCGTCGCGCGGGCGAGGGGGTAGAGATTCGTGTCTCGGACACGGGTGGGGGGGTGCCGGTGGCGATACAGGAGCGGATCTTTGATAGTTTTTTCACGACGAAGGAGCCGGGCAAGGGGACGGGCCAGGGGTTAGCGATAGCGCGGTCGATTATCGTCAACAAGCATGGTGGGAGCCTGGAGTTTGAGACGGAGGAGGGAGTGGGGACGACGTTTATCGTGTGGCTGCCGATGGAAGAAGGAGCCAGACTTGAGGTGTTGGGGGCGGCCAGTCAGAATTGAAGAAGTAGCGAATTGGAGCCAACGAGGGGTCGAGTGAATGAGGTTTGGACGATGGGACATACGGTGTTATTGGTGGATGATGAGCCGAACGTAATCAGCGGTTTGCAGCGGGCGTTGCGTAAGGAGAAGTATCGGCTGTTGACGGCGCACTCGGCGGCGAAGGCGTTGGATGTGATGGCGCGGGAGCCGGTGGATGTGGTGATCACGGACGAGCGGATGCCGGGGATGACGGGCTCGGAGATGCTGGTGAAGATTCGGCAGGAGTATCCCGGGGTGGTTCGGATCATGTTGACGGGGCAGCCGACGCCGGAGGGGGTGGCGCGGGCGGTGAACCAGGCGGCGATTTATCGTTATTTGCAGAAGCCTTGTAACGGTTTGGATATGTTGATTACGCTTCGGGGTGCGTTGCAGCACCGGGAGTTGGTGCAGCACGCGCAGGCGTTGGTGGCGGCGGCGGACCTGCAGAGCAACGTGTTGGATCAAGTGGAGCAGAAGCACCCTGAGTCGGCCCGGGGCGAGGCACAGAATTTGAAGCTGGCCAACTGGAAGGAGCTTCCGGCGGATCCGGAGGCGCTGGTGGATAAGATCGAGGCACAGTTGGAGAAGGTGGAGCGTGTGTTGGGCGACGTGTCGGGGCTTAGGCCGGTGCGTGGGGGCCAGGGCGAGGCGAAGGAGGCTCCGGCGAGCGAGAAGGCGAGTGCTGGTGCGGCTGATGTTTCGGCTGCGAGTGGGGCGAGGGGTGGAGCGTCTGGCTCGACGGCAGGGGCAGCGTCGCGAGGTGGTGGTGATTCGGTGGGTCAGGATGCCCAGGCGGCAGGGGGCGCGGCGGCGTCTGGGACGCCTGCAAGTCCATCGGCGTCGACGGAGGCCGAGGCCGAAGCAGGCACGGCATCGCGTTCGGTGGGCACGGTGAAGGTGCTGGACGACCAGTCGCGGTCGGAGGGTTTCAAGAACTTGAAGCCATTGATGACGCGTTCGGAGATTCAGGAGGTCTTGGACAGTTGCGAGGAGCTCAAGGGGATGTCGCCGACGGTGGCGCAGGTGTTGAAGCTGACGCAGAGCGAGCGGTGCTCGATCGAGCAGTTGGTAAAGGTGGTCAAGCAGGACCACGGGGTGTCGCTGAAGATATTGAAGCTGGCGAATTCGGCGGTATACACGCGGGGCGAGCCGGTGGATACGGTTCATAAGGCGGTATTGAGGATCGGTTTATCTCAGATCAGGCAGACGGTGTTGAATTTGACGGTGCTTGATCGTTTTGGCGGAGTGGAGAACGAGTGCGTGGGCATGCCTTACTTCTGGGAGCACTCGATAGCGACGGGATTGACGGCCGCGGAGATTGCACGAGCGTTGGGGGGCAAGGAAGCGGATATCGACGCGGCGTTCACGATGGGGTTGCTCCATGACGTGGGCCGTGTGGTGTACCTGGAGACACTGGGGGATCGTTATGTGGAGGTGCACCGGACGGCACAGGAGTTGGACTTGCCCTTGGAGCAGGTGGAAAGCCGGATGTTGCTGGTGAATCATGCGGACGCGATGGACCGTCTGTTGCACGCGTGGCGTTTCCCGAAAGATCTGGTGAATCCGATAGCGTTGCATCAGTTGTCGGTGGGGAACATTCGGCGGATGGCGGCGCGGACGCTGAACGAGGTGGCGACGCTGTCTTTGGCGAATCGGCTGACGCATGCGTTGTTGCTGGGCACGAGCGGCAATTTGTCGTTGTATCCGACGGAGGACTATGCGACGGCATTGCGTCTGGAGCCGTCTTTGATAGAGACGATTGAGGATACGATTACGGAGCAGACGCACGATATGAAGTTTGCGATGTTGAGTTCGTCGAACACGGGGAATTGGCCTTGTTTGAAGGACGAGGTAAAGCAGACCCTCTCGACGCCGTTTCGCCCATTGTATGTGAGCGAGGAGCCGGCGTTCGACAGTTATCGGATCTTCTGCGATCAAATACGCGAGCGTGATGAGGAAGAGCCGGCGTTGCCGAACGTGGCGGTGGTGCATGCTCGTCTGGGGCGGGAGAAGGCCCGTTTGACGGCGAAGCTGTTGGCGGCGGAGAGCGAGTCGGGGGTGGCGCCGCTGCCTCTGATTATCTTGTCGCCGAAGGGTGAGATCGAGTTGGAAGACAAGGTCATGAAGCAGCGTTCGTGCCGTGGGGTGCCGACGCCGGTGACGGTGAGCCGGTTCGTGCGGGTGTATAATGAGTTGATAGGTTCCGTGTAGGTGGATTGAGAGTGCGGCGGTTGGTAACAGGTTGGCCGTTACTTTGTGGGGGCCGGGGCGATGGGCCGTAAGTTGTTGCAGGGGAGCTAGTTGTCTTTGCGTGGCGGGGGGTAGGTTTGTGAGGATTTTATTAATAAAACGGGCGGGAAAAGCTTGCGGTGGTGGGGGTAAACCGCTAGCATGCTGCTGTTTTCTGAAACCGCAGTTAGTCACAGGCAGTCGCGTGTTCATGTTGTATCCGGGCTGATGGTCCAGGTCGCTTTGTATTTGCCCATCGCTAGAGGACTAATCTGAGAGGAAGGTCTATGCTGGGAATTGAAGATAAATGGGTATCATGGGCGTATGTTCTTTGTCTGGGCAGCACGCTGTTGTGCGTGCTTTACGGGTTGATCACACGCAATCGCGGAGAGGTCAAGCCCAAGCCGGAAGATGTGGAATGGGCGGCGCATGAGAATGAGGTGGAAGAACAGCTCTAAAGCGTGCTGAAGGGCAGCAGGCGGCTGGGCAGTCAGGCAGATGATCAGCGGCCGTGCTTCAACGAGCAGGTGGAACCGTCCCAAGAGCAAGAAGCAGGAGATGAGCCATGTTAGCGGAGGTCGGCGCGGGTCAGATCATAGTTGTTTTGTTGTATTTGATGATGGTGGGTTACCTGGGGTTCCTGGGCTATCGCAAGACGAAGACCGCAACGGATTACCTGGTGGCGGGGCGTCAGGTGCATCCGTTTGTGATGGCGTTGAGCTACGGAGCGACGTTTATTTCGACGAGCGCGATTGTGGGTTTCGGCGGTGTGGCGGGGATGTTCGGGATGAGCCTGTTGTGGCTGACGTTCTGTAATATCTTTGTGGGAATATTCATCGCGTTTGTGTTTCTGGGCGGGCGTACGCGGGCGATGGGGCACCGGTTGGACGCGCACACATTTCCGGAGTTGCTGGGGCGAAGATACGAGAGTAAGTTTATCCAGGTATTTGCAGGGCTGATCATTTTTCTGTTTATACCCTTGTATGCCGCGGCGGTGCTGATCGGCGGTTGTGCGTTTATCGCCTCGCAGTTTGCGATTGACTACAACACGGCCTTGTTGCTCTTCAGCGCGATTATTGCGTTGTACGTGATCATGGGCGGGCTCAAGGGAGTGATGTACACGGACGCGCTGCAGGGATCGATCATGTTCCTGGGGATGTTAATCTTGCTGGTGGCGACGTACGTGAAGTTGGGGGGGGTGGTGGCGGGTCACGAGGCGTTGGTGGAGGCAGGCAAAGGGGCAAGTCTGTTTGGGAAGATAGGGTTTCGGGGTTGGGCGGCCATGCCCGCGTTTGGCTGGGGGGCGGCGGAGACGCCAAAGGGGCCTAATCCGGCGGCGTACAATCTGTGGTGGATTGTGGTCTCGACCATCGTGCTCGGAGTGGGCATCGGCGTGTTGGCGCAGCCGCAGTTGGCGGTGCGGTTCATGACAGTCAAGAGCAAGCGGGAGCTGAACCGTGCGGTGCTGGTGGGTGGGATTTTTATTCTGGTGATGACGGGGGTGGCGTTTACGGTGGGCAGTCTGTCGAACGTGTATTTTCTCAACAACGAGACGGTAGAGGGCGCCATCGTGGCCGAGTCCGACGCCAAGGTGATTGTGAAGCGTCAGCGGAATGTGAACGCGGCGAAGGATCCGGAAAATCCGGACACGATAGCCTTGCCGGCCCACATGCTTCACGTGGACGTGGACGGCGACGGGCAGGAGGACACGTGGCTGATCAATGGGACGCCGGCGGCGCCGTTGGCCAAGCTGCTGCCCAAAGCAGAGGTGATACCGGCCGATTATGAGCTGGGCCAGACGGTGACGATCAAACCTCACGCGACAGCATATTTTCGGGCGTTGGCGAAGAATGGGCCGGGTGTGTTTGAGTGCATGACCAGTCGTATCATGCCGAATTATATCAAGTCGGCGATGCCGAAATGGTTTGGGATGCTGTTCCTGTTGACGCTGCTGGCGGCGGCTATGAGTACGCTCTCGAGCCAGTTTCACGCGTTGGGGACAAGCCTGGGCCGCGACGTCTACGAGCAATTGACGCGTCGACACGGCGAAGGGATTGGGATTACGCGCATTGGCATTATTGTCGGAATCCTCATTGCGGTGATTATCAGTTATATGAATCCCGGGGGCGGTTATATCATTGCCCGGGCGACGGCGATCTTTTTCGGTTTGTGTGGCTCGACGTTTTTGCCCTCGTTTGTGGGTGGGTTGTTCTTCCGCGGGGTGACGCGTGCGGCAGTGAAGTGGAGCATGGTGACGGGCTTTGTGGTGACGGCGCTCTGGCTGTTGCTGGTGAAGTCGACCGAGGCGGCGGCATTGGGCGTGGTGTTCAAGATTACGGGCGGGGCGCCGAGCATCCTGGCGGGGCATGGCAACTGGGCGGTGGTGGATCCGATTTTGGTGGCGTTGCCCTTGAGTACGCTGGTGTTGATCGTGGTCAGTATGTTCACGCGTCGGCCTGAGTCGTCGCATTTGACGCATTGTTTCCTGGGCAAAGTGTAGGGCCGGTAATACAGCGGTCTCATGGAGGCCGTCCCACGGGCGGCAGAAATACGGTCTCGGACGCAGTGTCCGGACGGCAGGTAGGGTTGGAAAGGAGCATGTATGTGTGACAAGGCAGGACTGAAGGTTCTGGCAGGTTTGTTGTTGGTGGGAACCTACTGGATGGGCTCGTCGGGGGCGTGGGCCGCGGCCGCCGACGGCGCGCGTGTGGAGGCGACGGCAGGGGCGACCAAGGCGCAGACGATGGAAGAATGGATAACGGATGTTAAGAATCCGACGCCGTGGTGGCATTGGGGCTTCGATCAGCGGATGCGCGAGGTCTATGCCAACAATTTCATTACCTTGAGCAAGGACGCGGTGGGGCACGAGAAATTGTTTACCCGCCAGCGCAGTCGCTTGTGGAACAATTTTACTCTGAACGAAGACGTCAAGGTCAACACGCGTTTGGTGTGGGAGTGGCGCATCTGGTGCAAATCGAACGAGGGGTCGCTGGCGAATCCATCGTCGGTGGAGTGGGATGAGGCGCTGTTCGATCATTTGAATGTGGAGTACAACAACGCGTTCGGAATGCCGTTGGATTTGAAGGTAGGTCGTCAGGACGTGATATTCGGCAACGGCTGGCTGGTGCTGGACGGGACGCCCTTGGACGGTTCGCGGACGATTTTCTTTGATGCCGCTCGCGCGACGTATCGGCTGGAGGATTACGATACGACGGTGGATTTGGTCTACATTGAGCAGGAGTCGGAGAGCGATCAGTTCATCGAACCGTTTAATGACCAGGACAGGGGACTGCACGAGCAGGACGAGCGCGGGGTCATTCTGTACGTGACCAACAAGTCGCTGGAGAAGACGCAGATCGACGGGTATTACATTTTCAAACATGACGAGCTTGCGGACAGTCCGGCAGCGAACTTTCCGCCGTTCTGGGCGCATGAGTCGGATATACACACCTTAGGCGCCCGGACGGTGCATTCGTTT
>CAYNXW010000140.1:0-4535 GCA_964401265.1 uncultured Pirellulales bacterium
AAGGCGGTGGAATCCCACACCGCTTTGGGCAGCGTGGGCGCCCGTCCGGCCGCCAGATCGCCGAACAGGTCGGAGAAGACAGCGGTGTAGTCAAGGCTCTCGGGGTTGGTCGTCTCTAGCACTCTTCTACTATAAGGCCCGTGTCATACCGAACAAGGGGTGCCGGGGCACATGATCCCGCTCGGATCACGTGCTCGAGTTTCGTGAAAAGTGGGTTGCTTATTCTGGGATCGGAGTAATAGTGTATATGTAGCCGGGAGGGACCCGGCAGAAAGGCAAAAGAAAGCAAATGATGAACCTCAACGATCTCCCCGCCCCTGTCCTCAAGACCATCGAGAAGATGGCGAAAGACGCCATGAAGGGGCGTCGGGAAGAGCTTGGCCAAGTCAAGGCTGAGTTCGCTGTGGACCACACCGTGGTCCTTCACGCCAAGGGCACCGTCAAGGTGTCCAAGAGCACCCCCGATGCCATCGTGGCCCAGAGCGCCAAGCCCTGGAGCCTCGTTGCCACCCTGCTCACCGAGCTCAACAAAGAGCGCGAGGCGGCTGGCAAGGTCGGCATCGACATCGCCCGCGTGGTCGAAATGGCTGAGTCGGCTAACCCCGATCTGGTCAAGGAGGCCCAAGAGGCGGCCGATGCGGAGATCCGCCGCATCAAGGAGCCCACCCGCAAGCACAAGTGGGGCGGCGTTCGCGTCGAGGCCACCTGTGAGGTTTCGGCCTCCGGCGACCACCTCGCGGAAGCGGCCGGCGAGTAATCGCCCCGCACCCCACCGAAAGCCCCGTACCCGCAAGGGACGGGGCTTTCCGGGTGTGAGCCCTCCGCCCTTCATCCCTGATCACGTCACCGTCCACACCCCCGGCTACCGAGGCACTCCTGGACGCTACGGCCTCACGCTGAACGGCGCCCTCTTGGGTGAGCTCGTTCATCTGGGTTGCGACCAGTGGGGCTGGGACGACGCCGTGATGGGGCACCATTGGAACTGGAACCTCCGAGGGCGCGCCATGGGAGAGTGGCTCGAGCAACGGGCACACCCGCGTTTCCCCGAGGCCCTCGTGCGTCGGCTCTGGCCCGAGTGGGAACAGGCACGCAAGACCCACGGCCCACAGACCAAACCGGCCCTGGCGATTGCAGGACGCATCGCCGACGCCATCTGGAACACCTGCGTCTAGCACTCCTGGACGTTCACGAAGAAAGGCCACCTCCATGACGGGGGTGGCCTTTTCGCGTTCCAGGACGTTCGAGCTCCAGGACGCAGGACGTTCAGGACGCCTCCAGCAAGTCCCTCCACGAATCTTCGTCGTTGGGATCCACTCCCCGCAGCAGGGGGTAGTTGGCTTCCCAGTCTTCGAGGAGGCTCCCGATCATGCCTCGAGCAAGCACTCGAGCTCGAATGTACTCGAGGTTCTCGACGGGGAATCCCCAGTAGGCCCAGTTCTTCGGCAGCTCACCAACGGGGCGACCAGGCAGCAGGACGCGAGACGCTGGTTGTTCGAGGCGCCAGGTCAGGTCGATCACCTTCCCGTTGATCACCACCCAGCCATGATGGACGGGGATGGGGGCTCGGCCGATGGCGTACCCTTCGTAGTAGGTGAAGTCGTCCGTGTCGCCCTCCAGGACGAAAGACTGGGAGTTGGCGAAGCACTGCTTGAACTCGTGAACATCAACCCCTCGAGCGGCGGCCGACTCGAGCACCTCCTGGACGAGCTGGACTTCCTCCTCGTCCAAAGCAGAGGATTCGAGGAAGTGGCCATGCTCGAGGACGTAGCCCTCGAAACTCGAGTAGAGGAAGCCGGGCGGGATGCGGAAGTTCCCTCGCTTCCTCATCTCGACCATGCCGCGCAGGTAGTTTTCCAGCGGGTGCATGTCCTATCCACGGGTGACGAGGAGGTTTTACACCTCCGGGCACAAAAAAGCCCCTGGAGGTATCCTCCAGGGGTTGCGTAAGGCCGGTCTGTTCCCGGTGGTCAAGGTTGGCGGCTCGTTCGTCCGCCCCGCGCGTCGTCGCCTATCGGTGGCTTTCGGGGGCTCTGGCCCCGTCCTACCGGGGCCGTCGTTGGCTGATGCGCGCCCGTAAGAGGGCCAGGCTAGGCAGCTCGTCGCTCGTAGTCAGCGACCACGGCACCCGCGAGGTGCTCGAGGAAGTGGTTTACGTCGCCGTTGTGGAAGTCGATTCGACGGAGAGTGTTCTCCACGTCACGAAGGATTCGCTTGTCCTCCAAGTTGATCATGTACTCCACCACCACCGCGTTGGGGATGAAGTGGGGTTCACCGTCCGACCCCTTCTTCTCGAAGAGCCTTTCGGGGATGTCTTTCTCCGCGAAGAAGTCGCGGAGGTACTGGGTCGGAAGCCGGGGCGCGATGTCTTTGATGCTCATATCTCTACTATGGGGCCGAGGTGATAGAAGTCAACCCTCGAACGTGAAAAACCCCGGCGGGTTAGGCCGGGGTCGGTTGGGTTAGGCGTCGAGGAAGGCCAGGATCTCGGCGTTCGCCTGGCCCACGTAGGAGTCATACTCGGCGTAGGCCCACTCCATCACCTCCCAGCGAGGTTCGCCGGCTTCGACTGCCGCCTCCACGCTCTCCATCAGTTCGTCCCAAACGTGCTGGTACTGCATCTTCGTGCTCATGTTGGGTACTACCACTATGGGGTTGAGGGCATTCCCAGAAAGTTTCTCGAAGTTTTTGTATTGACTTCGTGTGATAGGGGCTTACGATGGATGGGAGCAAGAAATGAACCTCCGAAACATCTTCACTTTGAGTCTCATTGGCAGCCTTCTCACCGTCGGTGCGTTGGCGGCTGTGATCGTGAACCCCCTTCTGTGGTGTCCCACGGTTGGGGTGGCGATGTTCGTGCCCGAAGCACTTTCGGAGGTGGAGTAAGCCCATGACGATGAACACAAGCACCTTCACCATCACGGTCGTTCACGACGACGACCACGACGTAGACACAATCGGGAACGCTCTCGACATGCTGCTCGAGACCGCGACCTCAACACCAGGCATCCTGGACGATCTGGGGAACCCCGAGATTGGGGTTGTCGACGGACAGCTTGAGGAGATGCTTCGACGGCCGGATACCGACGACGCCCGTTTCATTCTTCGCCAGGTGTACGAACACCTCAACCTTCCCATCCCCGATTTTCTCGAAACCACCTGATCCCAGGACGCAAGGAAACACCTGCCAGACATCAAACTACAACCTCAAATCTCCTACCAGACCAAGGCTGTGATGGCCTGTCTGGAACGTGCCGTCGAGTGCGAGATCGTGAACGACCGAGGCGGTCGTGACTTCGACACTTTGCAGGAGCTGGACGATCTGTGTATTCAGACCTTCGTACTCCACAACTGTCAAGAGAACGGCTACTGCCTGGTTGCTACTCACGGTCATACCGGACGTGCGCTACTCGTGTTCTTCGCGGAGCACCGCAACACGGACTCGCTGTTCGTCTGGACGGATGAGGTCGAACACCCTCCCTTCAACGGCCCAACCATCAACGATTTCTCGGAAGAGTCCTACAGGACTCGCAAGATGTTCGGATCGGACTTCGAGGAAGCCGCCAACCACATCTGTCGGGAGATCGCCAAGTTCTACGCGGCGCGGGAGATGGCGGGCCAGCACGGGCGGCCGTTTTTTTCTTGCCTCGCACGTTCAGCTTCCCGCCGCCGCCGAGTGAGCACAGTATGAACCCACAGCAGATACTGGCGCAGCTCGCCAGCGACACCGAGCTCGGCGAGGGCTCCTGTGTAGGTGACAACCCGATGACCGTTGGCGTGTTCGGCCGCGATGTTCACCTCGAGGTGGGGCCCGTGGCGTGCGTGCTGTCGTCGCACGATGCCTTTGCCCTCGCCGCCTACCTCGGGCGCGGTGGCGAATGGGCACCGTTCGAGCGCGCATGTACGCTCGACATCGTCGAGGTGTGCGTTCGGTGGATGCACGGTGGTGAAGTGCAGGTAGACCTGCAAGCCGATGACGCCCCGGATGCCGTGTGGCACGGGAGCGCGGACCGGCTGCGCGAGGCCATCGGGCGGGCGCTGCTGACGCGCTTGTAGGTGCGGACCGCGCGAGCGGAGCCTGCCGTGAGAGGCCCTGACGTCGACCGAGAGCGCTCCCGGGCCAGCGGCTAGCCAGGGCAGCGGGCAGGCCAGGACGCAGCACAGGGGCAACCCTCCCTGGACGAGCGCGGTTCCTGGCTCCGGGGCAGCCCCGGCGAGCTGCTGGCCGACCTTGAGGCGGGCGAGGCCACAGCGCTCAAGCTGGTCGACGAGGTCTGCGAGAGGCTGCGCGATCGGGACCTCGGGCCGGTGTTCGGTGGCGAGAAAATCGACGAGTAGGGGTTCAGCTTCTTGCCGTGAGAGGCCCTGACGCGTGGTGGAGAGGGAGACCAAGAAAGCCGGGTAGCTCCAGGACGTTCGAGGAAGCCAAAAGGCCCGACTGGGATTCCCAGTCGGGCCTTTTTCGTGGGGACTCGAGCCCGTGGCGGTATGCGGACACGCAGAAGCCCCTGTCGCTCCCGTGAGGGGCGAGCAGGGGC
>CAYNXW010000140.1:4635-7389 GCA_964401265.1 uncultured Pirellulales bacterium
GCGGTATGCGGACACGCAGAAGCCCCTGTCGCTCCCGTGAGGGGCGAGCAGGGGCTTGGCGGTGGGGTGGGGGCCCGTAAGCCCCGGAGGGCCTACGAGGCGTCCTCATCCGCCACGGTGGGGGCGGCGGGCGCCGTGAGGTCCGGGAAGGAAGCTCCGGCGGCAAAGCAAACGGTGAGGAGACCAGAGAGTAGGGCGGCTAGCATGTTTCGGTGTTTCGCTTTCTGTCGGGGTTTCTCCCTCCGACACTTTCAATATAGCAACGATGTGATAGCTCGCAAGGGGTTCGGTGTCGAAAGACCGAAAAGTTAGGCCCCCGTTTGGGGGCCTAACCCGGTGGGCTTACTCGCCCGTGTCGAAGTAGCGGATCGCCCGCTCCAGAGCGTCAGGAGCCGCCATGTCCAGGTCCGCCATGAAGGCGGCCATGTCCTCGGGGTCTACCGCCGAGCCCCACACGTTGCCCGTCTCGGGGCAGACGCGGCAGAGACTCGCCTCGCCCCATGAGTCGGTGTATTCGCAGTATTCCGAGCACTCGGCGTCCACCTTGTAGGAGAACCCGAGCGCGTCCATGCGGTCGAGCATGGCCGCGAACTTGTCCTCGAATTCTTCAACCGCCGCGTCCTCAGCCTCGCCCCGGTAGTCCCGATAGAATGGGCTCCGGGGATCGTGGTCAAAGCATCGGATGTTGTCGGGGTAGTTGCTGCCTCGCATGTATACCAAGGTAATACTCCCTCTCCCGGTGGCAAGCACTTTTTTACGATTCCGGGGCACTTTTTACGATCTCAGCCGGGTGTCGATTTTCGTAAAAAAGTGAGCCCAAACCGCTTGCCAAGTCTCACCCCGATCCTATATTGTCTAGGTAGCCGGGAGGGACCCGGCAGAAAGCGAAACAGAAATGCAAAACCTCAACGATCTCCCCGCCCCCGTCCTCAAGACCATCGAGAAGATGGCGAAAGACGCCATGAAAGGGCGTCGTGAAGAGCTTGGTCAGGCCCAGGGTGAATTCGCCGTCGATCAGACGGTCGTGCTCCACGCCAAGGGCACCGTGAAGGTGTCGAAGTCCTCCCCCGATGCGGTCTGTGCCCAGAGCGCGAAGCCCTGGAGCCTGGTTGCCACCCTGCTCGAAGAGCTCAACAAGGAGCGAGAGGCGGCCGGCAAAGTCGGCATCGACATCTCTCGCGTGGTCGAAATGGCCGAGGCGGCTAACCCCGATCTCGCCAAGGAGGCCCAGGAAGCGGCCGATGCGGAGATCCGCCGCATCAAGGAGCCCACCCGCAAGTTCAAGTGGGGCGGCGTCCGAGTGGCCGGTGAGGTCGCGGTCCTGGCGACCGGCGATCATCTGGCCGAGGCGGCGGGCGAGTAAGCCCTAGCCCTCCCACCCCAGCCCCGTAGCCTGCAAAGGCACGGGGCCTTTTGGGTGTGAGCACCCAACTCGAACTGTTCCCCGATCTCCCCGCCCCGAAACCGGCACCCGAGCCTGTGTCGGAGCCCGATCCCTGCGACCGTGTGTTCGACGCGCTGTGGTACGGTGAACTCGACGACGAGACGTTCGACGGCGACCCCGCCGACATCTGGTAGCTCCAGGACGTTCCACTCCATGACGAAAGCCACCTCCAGGACGGAGGTGGCTTTTTGCGTTCCAGGACGTTTGGAGACTCGAGCTCCAGGACGCAGGACGCAGGACGTTTACATCTCGGACCAGGCTTCCTCATCCTCGAGGTCGATTCCTCGAAGGAACGGGTAGTTGCCTTCCCAGTCATCAAGCAGGGACCCGATCATCTCTCGAGCAATCACTCGAGTGCGGAGATAGTCGAGCTCCCGGACGGGGACGCCGAAGTAGGCCCAACCTTCGGGGAGCTCGCCTACAGGACGGTTGGGAAGCAAACTCCTGGACGCAGGACGTTCGAGGGTCCAGGTCAGGTCGATCACCTTCCCGTTGATCGCCACCCAGCCGTGATGGATGGGGAAGCACGCCCTCCCCGTCGCGTATCCCTCGAAGTAGGTGAAGTCGTCCGTGTCGCCCTCCAGGACGAAAGACTGGGCATTGGCGAAGCACTGCTTGAACTCGTGAACATCAACCCCTCGAGCTCGAGCTGAATCAAGCACCTCCTGGACGAGCTCGGCCTCGTCGTCCGTCAGAGCTGACGACTCGAGGAGCTGCCCATTCTTCAGGACGAAATCCTCGATGCTGTTGTAGAGGAACCCCTCCGGGACGTGGATGTTCGCCCGTTCCCTCATCTCGACGCTTTGGCGCAGGTATGTCTCGAGGAAGTGCATCTACACCAGGCACGAAACTTCGGCCCGTTCTACACCAGCGCGCACGAAAAAACCCCTGGGGACTCCAGGGGTTCGGTAAGGCCGGGGGGCTTGTAGGTTAAGCGGAAGCTTCGAAGCGATCGACCACGGCACCCGACAGGTGCTCGAGGAAGTGATTCACGTCCCCGTTGCGGAAGTCGATTTGACGGAGAACGTTTTCGACCCCTCGGGCTTCCCTCACACCCATCGCGGTCATCATCTCGACCACCACCTCGTTTGGGATCATGTGGGGCGTCCCATCGCTGCCCTTCTTCTCGAAGATCCTGGCAGGGATATCCTTCTCCGCAAAGAAGTTGCGGAGGTACTTGGTCGGCATTTTGGGGGCCAGGTCTTTGATGGTGTCGTTCGCTGCCATGTTCTTAGTATGGTGTCGAAGTGATAGGAGTCAAGGCCCGAACGTGAAAAACCCCGGCGGGTTAGGCCGGGGTCGGTTGGGTC
>CAYNXW010000141.1:0-7368 GCA_964401265.1 uncultured Pirellulales bacterium
CCACTTTGCAAGCCATACTTTGCCCTCCCGCCCCGCCATAACACAGAAAGACTCGCCAGCCCCAACCGACAACATATCCCAAACACCAAAAACAAAAACCACGCCCCACACCTACACGCTTGACAAACGCCCCTCACCTCTGTTATAATTACCCCTAGTGCGTTTGAGGGTGGCAGGCACGCTGGCGAGTCGTGTTATTGATGTGTGTTCCGTAACCTTGGACATGCTCCGCCGGCCTATGACGAAACCGGCTTCGCGTACCCCGGTGGTACTCGAGGAAGGCCGTTTTCGCCGTCGGCTCACGGGGCCCCGTGATTGACCACCTACCATGACCGTATCACAAGCTTCGCTTCTGCAATTGCAGCAGATTATCGACTACGAGTTCGATGACTTGGCACTCCTCGAAAAGGGCCTTACCCACGCCTCATCCGCCGACGACCCCCTGGAAAGCAACGAACGACTCGAATTCCTCGGCGACGCCATCCTCGGTATGGTCATCTGTGCCGAACTCTACCGACGCTTTCCCGGCTACCTCGAAGGCGAGCTCACCAAAATCAAGAGCATGATTGTCTCCCGCCGCACCTGTGCCCACATCGCCGAAAACATCGGCTTGGGCGGCTTCCTCCGCATCGGAAAAGGAATGGTCAATCATCGAAAATTGCCCACCTCCTGCAGTGCCGCCACCCTCGAATCTCTCATCGGTGCCATCTATCTCGACGGCGGCATCGAACCCGCCAGCCAATTCATCCTCAATTTCGTCGGGCCCCTCCTTGACGAAGCTGACGCCGAACAACATCAGGGCAACTTCAAAAGCATGCTCCAGCAGCACGCCCAGAGCGCCCTCGACACCACCCCAGGCTACGAACTCCTCGACGAAAAAGGACCCGACCACAGCAAGTGCTTCGAAGTCTGCGTCGTCATCAACCAGCGACGCTTCCCCAGCGGCTGGGGGCCCAGCAAAAAAGAAGCCGAGCAACTCGCCGCCTTTCGCGCCCTCCAACAGATGGAAGTCATCGCCCCCGACGTCCCCTTCCCCCACGGCCCCCTGCCGTAAAAACACTCTAAGAGCTCACGCTTCAGCGTCTTCGGTTACATCTTGCACACTGACCTGCAAGACTCTCAGCCCCCCACCGACGGGGCCAGCCACCCCGCCCCGGGCGCATCGCCTCTGACAACCAGACGCTTGCCAACACCCGATCGCTCTAATCAAACACAATTGCTATCAACCCGCGTCCTTACCCAGACATGCCAGCAACTGGCGAACCTGCCCCATCAAATCCGTGAACATGCTTGCCGTCAGCGACTGGGCACCATCACACCGCGCCTTCTCCGGACAGTCATGCACCTCCACAATCAAACCATCCGCGCCCGCCGCCAGGCCCGCTATAGCAAGCTCTGCCACCAGTTCACGCCGACCCGCTGCATGCGACGGGTCCACTATCACCGGCAGATGAGAATTATGCCGCGCCACCACCACCGCCCCAACATCAAGGCTGAAACGTACCTCCGTCTCAAACCCCTTGCTCCCACGCTCGCACAACACCACCCGTTGGTTGCCTTCGCTCAAAATATACTCGGCGCTCATGAGCCAGTCCTTAACCGTGTTGCTCGGACCCCGCTTGAGAAGCACCGGCTTGTCCGTCTTGCCCACCTCTGAAAGCAACACGAAGTTCTGCATGTTCCGTGCCCCGATCTGCAGCATATCCGCATACCGACAAACAAGCTCAACATTACGCGGGTCCGTCACTTCCGTCACCACCGGCAAGCCATACCTGTCGCTGCACTCGCGCAAAATCTTGAGCCCTTCCTCTCCCATTCCCTGAAACGCGTACGGACTCGTCCGTGGCTTGAACGCGCCCCCACGCAACATCGTCGCGCCGGCTTCTTTGACCGATTGCGCCACCGCCGCGCAGCCCTCCCGGTCCTCCACCGCGCAAGGACCTGCTATCACCACACACTGCCCCCTGCCAATCTTAACGCCACCCACGTCAACCTGCGAATCCTCCGGATGAAACTCCCGGCTCGCCAGCTTGTACGGCTTCATGATGGGAACCACGTTTTCTACACCGGCAAGACTCAACACCTGTTCCTGGTACGACGCCAGTTCCTCTCCGATGGCACCTATAATCGTCCGAAATTCACCCTGCGAAAGATGCACCCGAAGACCCAGTTGCTCAATCCGCTCCACCACATGATCAATCGTCGCCTGGCCGGCGCCTTGTTGCATTATAACTAGCATAATTGTAGCTCATTTGTCCCCCTCAATGGTTTACGATTCTGTCCCGCTGGGCACCCTGCTTAATCGCAGAACCCAACACTCTCACCAATCAGCCCAACCAGGGCCAAAGCCTGCTCAGAGAACCTCCTGCGAACGAGGGTAACTGCCCAACACACTCAGATGAAGCGCGTGACGACGCACCTCACGCATGGCCGCCTTAATCGCCTCGTCCTCCTGGTGACCCTCGCAGTCCACAAAGAAAAAGTATTCCTTTTGCCGCTTGGTGCTCTGACGCGACTCAATGTTGCTCAGGTTCACGTTGTGCCGCTGAAAAACCTGAAGACAGTCTAATAACGCCCCCGCACGATCCGCCGTACTGAATACCAGCGTCGTCTTGTCGTTGCCCGTCCGACGAGCCGGCTCCGCCCCGATCACGAAGAACCGCGTCACATTGTTGCTGATATCCTCAATATTCTCGCAGATGATACGCAACCCGTAAAGCTCCGCCGCCGGCGCCGCGCCGATTGCCGCCGTGCCCGGCTCCGTTGCCGCGTCCCGGGCCGCATGCGCCGTCGACGGCGTCGCAAGCCTGTCTGCCTGCGGAAGCGTCGACGCCAACCAGTTGCGACACTGGGCAAAAACCTCCGGCTTCGAGCAGACCACCTTAATATCCTCCAGACCACAGTTGGCCATCACGCAATGATGCACCGCCATCCGCATCTCTGCACAAATAACCACCGACGACGCAATCAGCGAATCCAGCGTCTCAATTATACCGCCGGCAATCGAATTCTCCACCGGCACCACCCCAAAGTCGCAGTGACCACGCCCGATCTCGTCGAATACACCCCGTATGTCCGTCTGTGGCTCATATTCCACCGACTGACCAAACTTCAGCATCGCCGCCGCGTGTGAAAAACTACCCCCGGGCCCCAGGTACGCGATCCGCAATGGACGCTCCAGTAAAAATGACCCGCTCATCAACTCACGATACACCGCCAGAAGCACCTTGTCCGGCAAGGGGCCTTTGTTAAAACCCTTGACCTTGTCTAGCACCGCACGCTCACGGTCGGCGGCATAGATCGGCGGTGCCCCTTTGACGCTACGCTTGAGTTGACCCACCCGCACCACCACTTCAGCCCGCTTGTTTATCAACTCAACCAACTTCTGGTCGATCACGTCGATTTGCCCGCGCAACTGATCTAACTCGTCTTTCACCTGCGATTCCTTAAAAACCAAATCCCGCGTTACACGCCAATGGAAATTCTGCCTGCGGCAAACGCCCGCCGACGACTAAAAACCGTTGCGATAACGGCTTACGCCTATTCAAGCGGAGCCCGCCCTCACCGTCAAGGTCAAAACGTTCCTGCTAACGCTCCAGTCAGCCAAAAGACCACACCCCGACCTGAACCACTGACCTCCCCTGCCAGCACCCTGCCCATAACGCCTGGGCAGACTCGTGCGATTCATCCGCTACTGCCCCTGGGGCACCCGACGGCGCGTCCCCACAACGCTCTTCGGCCCGGACTCGACCAGCGGACCTGTTCCCCCAACCACATCCTCCGCACAACCAAAGAGCCCCAACGCTATCTCCCGTAACTCATCCACTTGGCTCTGCTTCACCCCATGCTCGCCCTTCTCCGACCGCCACAGATCCACGCTCCACTCCATCAAGTCCGGGCTCAGCAGACACATCGTGGGATGACGCAGCCTCGCTCCCCTCGCCAGAAGACGCAGCAGACGCTGCTGCTCAGCGGTGAGCTCCAACTGCCCCAACGCGTCCTCAAACAGAGCCTCCGGGTCGTTTGCGATACGCTCAACGGTGCCACGACGTCCCTGCACAAATCCCCATAACAACAGCGCCACCAGAGCCACCGCCGGCAGCGCCACCACCGCCCATAACAGCGGACCCTCCAGCGTACTCTCCCCGAACGAACGACGCAGATCCACCATCTCCCGGGGCGCCGCTTTGGCGGCCATACGCGCCACGCACATCAGCGACGCCACACTCAGACCCGACCAACGTCCCGACCACGTCAGCACACGCCGACTAAACGCCCACAGCCACGTGTTCATCGGCAAGCTCCTGCCAAAACGATTGACCTTCTCTACCATCTCGTTGTCCGCCCGCCCCCGCAACACTCGGCGACAACCAGCCCGCTTGTGCCACCAGCCACCGCCCGCTCCGACGATGCGCCGCCCGCCTGTCCTGCAACATCGCCGCTACCGCCTGACGCGCCGCTCGCACCTGGTGGCCCATCACAGCCCGAATCGCATTCGCACGAACACGGTTGTGCTCGTCGCTCATGTATCCACGTAAGCGCGCTGCTGTCTCCGCACTGCCACCTTTCGCCAAAGCCTCAACCGCATTGGCACGAACCCGACCGTCGCTGTCTCCCAATGCTCCCCAGAGGCAACGCTCCACCGCCGCACTACGCTCGTCAATCTCCCCCAACGCCGCCACCGCGCAACTGCGCACCTTACGGTCCCCGTCTCCCGTCAGTCGCGTCAACTCCCCCGTCCAGTCATCGATGGGGCCCAGCGCCCGCGCCACCTGAACCGCCCGAAGACGCTCCGTCGGCGAGGGGTGACGCGCCCGTTCACGCCAGCGCTGCCCCGCTTGCGGGTCCAGTTTGAAAACCACCCGCCCCCCGGTGACCCGTTCCGCCGGACTGAGCCGCTCAAAATTGCCCCAGTACGAACCAAAAGCGATATGTCGCAGGTATTGCCCCGCGTAACGACGCACCTCTCCATGCCCACTCGAGAGTTGCTTTACCATCAAACCCCGCAATCGGGGATGACGCAAACGCACCAGCTCACGCGCCGCCGCCAACGCCACCGCCTCTGTTCGGCTATCCAACGCCGCTTCCAGACCCGACAGCACCATAACCGGCTCTGCCTGCCCCTTTTCCGTCAACATCCTCACTGCCTTAAGCCCCGCCGGCTCAGCTGTCTGGCGTGCCACATCGGCCAACGCCTCCAGCTGCGCCGCCACCGGACCACCCACCCCCGCTATCAACGCCACCAGGTCCAACTGCTCCGCCGATGTCAACTCGCCAACCTTGAACTGCCCCGACCCAAGCCAACGAGGCTCCCGCACATATTTGAGCCCTGATCTTACCGAGTGGTCCCCCTCTCCTGCCAGCACGCCCGCCGCTGCCACCACGTAGTCCGCCCGATGGTGCTGTGACAAGGCCCGTGCTGCCGTCGAACGCAGCTCGCTATGACCCAACGCCGTGACGCAAAAATGAGCCAAAACAGGCTCTGGACAATCCAGTAAAACCGCCCGTACCGCCCGGCCCACCGCATGGTAGCCCCCCAACCGACCGTCCCAAAAACCTTCTGCCTGTGCCGACGTCAAAATCATCGCCGCCCGTATTGCTTCCATCTGCCCGTGCACTTCGTAGTCACGCACCGCTCGACGCAACGCCGCCAGCACCACGTGCAAATCGCTCCCCTCGCTGCGGATTCCCCCACCTTTGCCGGCCGGCCGTTCGTTTGCCCCCAGCCGGGCCAACTCCGCTTCCAGGCCGGTTCGGTTTGCCTTGTTCGCCAGAACCTCTGCCCAGCTCAACAAAAGCGCTCCCGCCCGCTCACGAACTTCACGGAGCTGATCACGCAACATAGTAGCTACCAGCTCCGCCAGACGCATGTAACCCGCTGCCCCGACAATAGTTACACAGTTCAGCCGCGTCTGTGCTTCCCGCGACCGAGCTGCCTGATACAGCCCCCCATAGAGTGCCTCGACCCCACCCAGCAGCCGAGCCTGACCCTCCGACGACGCCTGATGATAACCACGAATCAGCTCCAGCGTCCCGTCCGACTTGCCCCGCGAGAGCACCGTGTCAACCAACCGGCTACGATAAGGCTCTTCCGCACGTACCAGAGCCAGACGCAACGCCTCGTCAGCTGCTGCGTTGTCCGTTCGGGCCAACTGTTCGTAAATCGTTTGTACTGCTTGCATTACGGCTCTTTCACACCTACCCGGCTATGCTGGCCTGCCATACGGACAGCTACGCCTATCCTCATCAGTTATCGGCACATCGGTAGTCTGCGCTACAGGCCTTCTGGGCGAGGCCGGGAGGCTGAGCGGCTGCGTCAACCTGTCGTTGCCGGCGTTGGGGTCGTGCTGGGCGGCTCCAGAGAACGCACGTGGGGCCATAGCAGGGGTGCTGACCAAAGTGCGGCAGAGGGGGGGGCGTTTTTGGCTGAATAATGGGGGTGGTGTGCGCAATCGTGGTAGAGAAAATGAAAAAGAGCGCGTTAAGATAGGTAGTTTGTAACGGTTGTAGCGTGCGCGATCGGGTCAGCGACTGTCAAAAAGTGGGAAAAAGTTGGAAGAAGTTGGACCGTTTTGGGTAGAATTTGAGACCTTTTGGGGCGTTTTGAGGCGTTTTTTGGCTGTTTTTGAGGGGTCATTTTCAGGAGTGCGCACACGCGTAGATTACCTAGATTGCCTATTTTAACAGGGGTATTTTGCACGGTTTGACGGCGGAATCGCGCACAAGACGGACGGAACCACCTGGTCCGCAGGACACCGAGCAGACAAGATTTTCTGACAGGATTAACAGGATTGACAGGATTTCGGCAAGAGGGATTGGCCCCGGGCGAGCGGCGAGTCACGACTCGGAAGGCTGGCACAGTCGGCAGCCAGAAGAGGATTAGGAGGGGATTAACAGGATTTGAGAAGAAGTCAGGAGGCAGGAGTCAGAAGAGAAAGCGAGCGAGTGGCGGTGGGGTGTCGGACGGGGGGGGGGGGGGGCGGCTTTCGGCCAGCGGGAGGGGGGAGGCAGAGGAGAGAGAAGATTTTGGAGGCAGGCTTGACTGAAGTCAGGCGAGGCGGATAATGGGGATGGAGGGCTAGGTGAGCGGATGTGGTCTAAGAGTTGAAAGTCTGCCTTGGGAAACGTAATAACAGGACGGTCGGTCAAGTATGTTATTGGGTAACTAGTTATTTGAATCTTGAGATAGAGTGACTTATGGGTAGGAACGGCGGATCGTTAAGAGCCATCGATATATTTTGCGGTGCTGGTGGTTTTACTCTTGCTGCAAAGCAGCTGAAAATCAAGGTTATTGCCGCCATTGAATACAATTCTCATGCTTGTGAGACTTATCGAAATAACTTCGTGAGATACAAACGTAATCGTCTT
>CAYNXW010000142.1:0-7367 GCA_964401265.1 uncultured Pirellulales bacterium
ATGGTTCAGTTGGCTGTAGAATCTCTCGTACCAGCCGATGTAGAGCCCGTAGGTGCCGATAAAAGCGAGGTAGTTGACCGGTCGCCATTTTCGCACAAGGGCGCAGGCGAGGGCGCCGCAGGTGAGCAGGGTGACATAGCTAAAAAGCCGGAGGGGCTGATTCTCGCCGCTGGAAAGCAGGTAGGGGGCTAGGAAGCCTCCGAGCAGGGCGATAAAGGCGGCGAGGATTTCGTCGACGAGCACCGAGTAGACCATGGCGGCGGCGGTGACCAGGATTGACAGGGCAAAGGCGGGCAGAGGGTCGAGCAGGTCGTAAAAGGCATACGCGCTGAAGACGGCTGCATAAAGGAGAGCAAAGCCCAGGGCGGTCAAGCCTCGGGCGACGATGTCGTAGTCGCGGCGGCGTGTCCATTCGCCAATACCCAGGGCCAAAGCGCCGGCGAGGGCGGTGATGGCGACGCGTCCCCAGGGTCCAATGAGCTGGTTGGCGTAGGCGTATCTAAGAAAGAAGCCTGTGCCGAGCAAGGTGGCGACGATGCCCAGGACCAGCAGGCCCCTGGTGCCGATCCACTGTTCCAGTTTGAGTCTTTTTTCCCATTTTTCGGCGGCGGTCGGAGCGTTGGGAGCGTGCGTCAGGGGGCGTCTTTGGGGGCGTTGGTTGCTGTCGTAAGGCGAGGGGGCTTTCGCGGGGACAGGCTGAGGTGCAAGCGTGTCGGTAGCAGCAGGGATGTGGCGGGTGGATCGTGGGGGGCGATCATGCTGGGGTGCGGAATAGTCGACCGGTTTGGGGGTAGTCACTGTGGGAGGCATGTTCGGGTGGCGGCCCAGGCAGCGTTGAAGGTCCTCAATGTCCTTGGTTTGTCGCCTCAGTCGGCCAAGAGCGACCAGCACAAGGCACAGTATAAGCAGGAGCAGGATGATTTGGATAGCACCCATGATTGTGACATCTCCACAGTAGCGATATTGGGCCTGACCTGCACTTCAGGCGGTTCAAGAAACGTGCACAAAGAGTGTAAGGACTGGGCGTACAGCGTGCAAGGGGATAAATCGCCGGCGAGGCAAAGCCATGCAAGAGTGCAGGATGTCTGAGGGTTTGGACAAGGGCGAAGGGGGCGAGACGGCATTCTTGGAGGGAGCTTGCATATGCATGGGCAAAGGTGTAAGCTAGCTGGGCCAAACGAGTGGTGAAGCCGGGGGTTGGGTCATGCGGGTTTGCGGGGCAGCGAGGAGAGAGCAGATGGGTAGTTTGCAGGGCAGGCGGGCGTTGGTGACGGGTGCGTCGCAGGGGATAGGCAAGGGGATCGCGGCGGCTCTGCTGGAGGCGGGCTGTGACGTGTTTATGCATTGTCACGCGAGCGAGGAGGGCCCGATGGCGTTGGAGGCCCAGGCGGCGGGGCTGGGTCGGCGAGCGGGGCACTGGCAGGGGGATTTGACGGTGGAGGCAGAGGCGAGAGCGTGCGTCAAGGCTGCGGTCGAGTTTCTGGGTGGGTTCGACGTGCTGGTGAACAACGCGGGGGCACTGGTGGGACGTCGCAGGCTGGAGGAGGTTGACGGCGAGTTCTGGCAGCAAGTGGTCGATATTAATATGACGACGATGATGCAGGTTACGCGTGAGGCGTCGCCGCATTTAACCGAGGGGGGCTCCAGCATCGTGAATTTGAGTTCGCTGGCGGGTCGACGCGGCGGGCATGCGGGTTCGCTGGTGTATTCGATGGCCAAGGGGGCGGTGCTAACGTGGACGCGGTCGTTGTCGACAGAGTTGGCGGGCCGTGGCGTACGGGTCAACGCGGTGGCGCCGGGTCTGATACTGGGAACGCGGTTTCACGCGACGCACACGACGAAGAAGTCGGCCGATGCGACGATTCGACAGATACCGCTGGGCCGGGCCGGGACGGTGGCGGACGTGGTCCGGGCGGTGGTGTTTCTGGCGTCGGAGTACGATGGGTTCATTACGGGGGCGACGCTGGATATCAACGGGGGCGTGTACTGCGTCTGAGGGGCATTGACGCGTTTTTTGGGCAGCAGTGGGGCGCAGGCAATTTGGGCCAAATCAAACGAGCAAGCTAGGAGGCAGTGATGTTAACGAAGCGAATGGTTGCGATGGTGCTGGCAATGGTAGTGGCGTGCGGAGCGGCGCGGGGCGAGACGGTCAAGTTTCGCCTGCAAAGCCGGGACAGGCAGACGGGCCATGTGCAGATGGTCGAGCGTGAGATCGATCCGGCCAAGACGGGCGTAGTGGTGATCGACATGTGGAATTACCACTGGTGCAAGACGGCGACAGAGCGGGTGGGGGCACTGGTGCCAAGAATGGAGCGCTGCTTGCGGGCGGCTCGGCAACTGGGGATGCAGGTGTTCTATGCCCCGACGGACGCCGTGGACGCGTATCTGGGTACACCGCAGCGTGAACGTGTTTTGGTGATGCCGTTGGAGCCGTTGCCGGCATTAAAGGAAATTACGTGTCCGAAGCCGCCGCAGGGGCCGGGTTGTGCGTGTGGTCGGGAGAAGTGCGGGGGCAACTTCGGGTGGGACGGGATGCACCCGGACCTGAGCATTGCCGAGGCCGATCTCATGCCCAACAGTTTCGAGCAGTTGTACACGCTCTGCAAGTCACGGGGGATTGAGCATTTACTGTTCCTGGGGGTCCATACGCAAGTGTGCCTGCTACATAAGAGCGTGGGGATGATGAATATGAAGCGGGCGGGGTTTGATTGCATCTTGGCGCGGGATTTGACGGACGCGCATCCGGATTACGATCCGGCCAAGGGGGTGACGCCGGACGATCTGACGGCGCGGACGGTGGCACACTTTGAGCGATATCTGTGCTCGTCGGTACAATTGTACGATGAGCTGAAGCGGTTGGGGCATATCCAGTGCAGTGACCCGGTGGACCCGGTGCGGCTGGCGCCGTGGGGAACGGTGCAACGACCTCACTTGTTCGAGCAAGACGTGATCGTCACGGTGAGCACGCCGTGGCAGGCGGGGGCGACGATTCGTTATACGACCGATGGCACTGCACCAACGGCGACGTCGACGGTGTACAGCGAGCCTTTGACGTTTGAGGATACGACCTTGGTGCGGGCGCAGGCGTTCAAAGACGGCCGGGCCGTGTGTATCGAGACGACGGGATACTTTGCGAAGCTGGGCGCCAAGCCGCCACTGCCCGATGTGTACCTGGGGGACGTAAGGCCTTATCGTACGACGGGGCCGGGGCATTCGCCGTCGGACGCCCGTCACCGCTGGGCGCCCTTTGTGCGGGGGCCGCAGAAGGACAGGAATAATCGGGGCCAGCCTCTGGTACTGCGTGGGCAGACCTACAAGCGAGGCATGGGCGTGCACGCGCCGAACGCCATGATGTTCAGGGTGAAAGAGGAGTACGACCGCTTCGTGGCCGAGGTGGGCATGGATGAGGAGATGCTCCGCACCAGCAGAGGCAGCAACCTGGCGATGTATCCGAGCGCGGTGTTTCGGGTGTTTATCGACGGGGAAGAGGCAGCGGCCAGCCCGGTGATGCGGATCACGTTTATTCCGTGGCGGTTTGACGTGAAGATTCCCAGAGGGGCGAAAATCATCAGCCTGTGCGTGACGGACGCGGGCAATGGCAACAAGGGCGACTGGGCCGATTGGGTGAACGCGGGCTTTGTCCTCAGAAAGTCGGTCGAGATGGATCCCGACAAGGTGGATATGCGGTGGTGGTATCGCGAGCCGGCGGAGAAGTTCTGGGAAGGACTGGCGATCGGGACGGGGCGTTTTGCCGCTATGGTCTACGGCCGTACAAGCGAGGAAGTGATTCCGTTTAATGATGAGACGCTCTGGGCGGGCAGCCCGTATAACCCGGTGAACCCCAATGGCCCCAAAGCCCTGCCGGAGATTCGCAAGGAGATTTTTGCAGGACACTACGGCAAAGCCCAGGGGATGTGCCGCCAGCTGTCGAGTTATCCGCGCAAGGAGGTGCAGAATTACCAGGCCATGGGGCGGCTGCGTCTGTATTTCGACGGCCATGAAAACGTAGAGGATTACCGACGAGAGCTGAACATGGATACGGCCACGGCAAAGATCCAATACCGTATCGGCGAGACGACCTATGAGCGGGAGGTGTTCGCCTCTTACCCCGATCAGGTTGTGGTTCATCGCATCAAGGGCAGTAAGCCGGGGCAGGTCAGTATGAAGGTGCGGCTGGACAGCATCCAGGCCAGTGCGACCAGCAGGATTCTTTCGGAGACCACGCTGGCCATGGAAGGCGGCACGATCAAGGCAGGGCCTATTCCCAATCTGATGCGATGGCAGGCCCAGGTGCAGGTCAAGGCCAAGGGAGGCCAGGTGGGGCCAAGCCAGGTTGACAAAGGTAACCCCAAGACGCAATCTTGTATCGAAGTGCGAAACGCCGACGAGGTAGTGTTGGTATTGGCAGGGGCGACGAATTTCGTTTCCTGGAATGACATATCAGCCGACCCGGCGGCGCGCTGTCGCAAGTATATGAAAGCGGCCCAACAGGATTACGCGACATTGCGGCAGCGTCATCTGGAAGATTATCAGCCTCGATTTCGGCGTTGCCGGCTATTTGTCGGGGCCAATGACGCAGCCGCCCAGGACACCACCACCCGTTTAAACAACATGCGGGAAAAGGGCGTGGCTGACCCGCACTTTGTCAATCAGTATTTTCAATACGCACGCTATCTTCTGTTGGCCGCTTCGCGGGAGGGCACGCTGGCGTTTAACAACCATAACATCTGGCTGGACGACCTGAAGGGACGATGGGCTGGTCGCTGGACGTTGAACATCAATATTCAGGAATGCTTCTGGCCGGTAGAGACGACCAACCTACCCGAAGTCAATGAGTCGATGCACCTGTTCCTCAAGATGTTGAGTGCCTCAGGCCAACGCACCGCGAAACAGCTTTATGGTTGCCGGGGCTGGTGCGCCCATCATGGAACCGATGTATGGATGAACACCGCTCCGACTGACAATCCTCGCTGCGGGATGTCGCCGACGATGGGTGCATGGCTTTGCCAATCGCTGTGGGAACATTACTTGTTTGATCCGGACCCGAGCTATCTCAAGGATATCTACCCTCTGTTGAAGGGGTCCGCGTTGTTCTGTCTGGATTTCTTGGTTCCAGAGCCTAAGAGCGGTTATCTGGTGACCTGTCCGTCGATATCATCGGAAAACGACTTCCGCACGCCTAAGGGCCAACAGGCGGCTGTCTCGCTGGCCTCCACGATGGATATCAGCTTGATCCGAGATAATTTTGCGATGGTGATTCAAGCCGCCCGGCAATTGGGTGTCGATGAAGGCTTATGCAGTGAGTTGGAGCAAGCGGCAAAACGCTTGCCACCCTACCAGATTGGAAGCTGGGGACAGTTGCAGGAATGGTTTTACGATTGGGACAGACCCGAGGATACGCATCGACATTTATCGCACATGGTGGGGTTTCATCCCGGCAATCAAATTCAACTGGAACGTGATCCGGAACTGGCGGCGGCGCTGCGCAAGTCGCTGGAACACCGTGGGGACGACAAACGAGGCTGGTCGGGCTCGTGGAAGGTGAACCTTTGGGCCCGTTTTGGCGAGGCCGAGCGTGCCCACAAAATCTTAACGAAAATGATGACCGACGTAAGCTTGCATGCTTTCGAGGAAGACAGCAATCGGGTTCCCTCCATGGAAGGCAACCAGGCTATTCAAGGATGGGCGGCCGGACTGGCTGAGATGCTACTCCAGAGTCACACCGGCGAAGTGGTTCTATTGCCTGCATTGCCAAAGGCGTGGCCAGACGGCCAGGTAAAGGGCTTGCGGGCCCGTGGCGGCTTTGAAATCGATATGACATGGCAGGATGGACAACTTAAGCAGGCGACAATCCATTCCAAGTATAAGAAGAACTGTGCGATTCGATATAACGATACAAGGGTGACCATTCCTTTCCAGTCATCATCGGCGGTCCGCATCAATGGGGCATTAGAGCTGATAGAGCCGAGATGATAAGAGGACGGGAGGGGGGCGTCCTATGCCAGGATGGCTGATTACTTGCCCAGGCAGTAGAGCTGGTCGGCGGTGCGAATGAGGATGGCGCCATTGGCGACCACGATGGTGGACTGTACGGGGCGGGCTGGGAAGTGTGCTGTGGCGAGCAGTCTGAATTGATCGCCAGCGGCAAGGACGACGAGGTCGCCGGCGCGGTTGATGCAGTAGATTTTTCCGTCGGCGCCGGTGGGGGAGGCGCGGAAGACGTCACGGTGGGTGACGGGTAGTTTGGCTTGCCATATTTTTTCGCCCGTTTTGGGGTTGAGGCAGGTCATGACATAGCCGGCACCGTTGAGTACGTAGAGTCGGTCGCGGTAGAGCAGAGGTGTGCAGACGTCGGGGACCGAGGGGGCAAAGGTCCATTGCGCCTTGGTGGGGTTGGGTTTGGCTGGGTTGGTTTCGAGGGCGAGCAAGGGGTTCTTGCCGCCTCGTGGGGAGGCGACGTAGGTGAGGTTGCCAGTGGTGACGGGGCTGGGGATGAGTCGTCGCATGGGGCGGTGCGTGGGGTTGAGGGGGAAGCGCCAGAGTTCGCGGCCGTCAGAGGCTCGGTGGGCGGTGACATAATCGCCACCAGCGAGGATGAGGGCGGGTTGTTGATTGACGGTGGCGGGAATGGGGGTGGCGTAGGATTCCATGCATTCGCCGGTGGCGTCGGTGGGGCGATCGTGGCGGAAGAGGTCGGCGCCGGTTTTCGGGTCGATCGCGAGCAGAAAGGAGGAGAGGGATTCGGCACCGGCAGGTTCGTTGCGGTAGGTTTTGTTGCGGCGGAGGACGCTGATGAAAAGTCTGTTTTGGTAGAGGATGGGGCTGGCGCTGTAGCCGAACTGGACGGCGAAATTGCCGTGGTCATGGGCGATCTGGCGGGACCATTCAGGTTTGCCTTGCAGGTCGAGGGCGACGAGTTGGCCCGCGCCGTAGAAGAAGTAGGCCGATTGACCGTCAGTAACGGGTGAAGGAGAGGCCTGATCGTTGCCGTTTCCGAACTTGGTGGTTCCGATGGCGGGCAGGGGGTGGGTCCAGAGCGATTGGCCGGTGGTGAGGTCCAAGCAGAGGGCGTAGAGTTTCTGGGGGTCTTGGGCGTCGGTGGAGCTGACGAGGACGTATCGGCCGGTGACGACGGGGGTGGCTGCCGAAGGTCCGGGGAGCTTGGCGGTCCAGCGAACGTGGCGGTCGGGAGCAAGATCGGCCGGGAGGTTCGGTTCGTCGTTGGCGCCGTTAAAGGTGGGGCCACGCCATTGGGGCCAATCGCCGGCCAAGAGGGCGAGAGGGTGGAGCATCAGTACGACCAGTAGTAGAGAGCGTTGCATGGGCAGTCAGTCCGATAATAACAGGGTTTTAATAGAGGGCGCGCG
>CAYNXW010000143.1:0-7339 GCA_964401265.1 uncultured Pirellulales bacterium
TTAAAAGGTAAAGCGCTGCCCGTCAATACCCGATAACATTCGAGTAAGGGCGGCAACGCTGGTATGAATCTCCAGGGGATTTTGACCGAGTGGCGTTGGAGGGCGAGGCTCAGGGCGGAGAGCGAAGGCATGAGTGATTATGTAGGTTATTTGCAGAGGCGTACCCAGCCGACATTCTTGGCGGCACTGTGCGGTATGGCATTGGCTGGGCTGTTGACGGCCGGCTGTTCCGAGCCGGAGACGATCGGGCGTTATCGGGCAGCCCCTGTTACCAACATCATTTTGGATGATTTGGGCGTGGTCGATGAACAACCGGCGGTCTTTGCCGAGGCGCGTCAGCCACTGCCCAGCGACCTGGTGGTCTCTGAGAGCGAGTACGTCATCGTGCCCGGTGATGTGTTGGAGTTGTCCATCTGGGAGCTGATTGCCTCTGGCCAGGAGTTCGTTTTGCGGCGTCAGGTCAGCGAAACGGGCCGGGTTACACTACCGGAGGTAGGCACCTTTCGCGCGGCGGGGCTGACCGAGCTGGAATTGACACAGAAGATCAGCGGTCTGTTGAGCCCGGCGATCATTAAGGAACCGACTGTCAGTGTGACGGTCGTGCTGGGCACGGAACGGGTGTTCAGCATTTCCGGGTTGGTTTCGGCGCCGGGGCCCTACATTCTCAATAAGACCGACTATCGGGTCATGGACGCCTTTGCCCAGGCCGGCGGGGTGCCCCAGCAGAGTGTCGATTACGCCTATGTGATTCGCAACGTGGCACCGGAAGCCTACGCATACGGCCTGGAAGCGGCCGGAGGTCCTGAGGGGGACGGTTTTGACGAGATTATGCCCGGAGGGGCCGTGCCGGGGCCAGACCTGGCGCCGTTGACGCCGAGTCGACCGGCGAGACCGCCTCAAGATTCGCAGCAGGAGTTGCTCGAAAGCATCACGCCCATGGCCGGGGCGGTGTACCCGGTGCATTTGGCCCAGGCCAGTGTGGGCCAGCTGGACGAGCCGGGCCAGTTGGACCCGACGTCCGAACTTTCGCAGCAAGCCGCTGCCCCTGCGGCACCGGCCGTTGGGCTTGATCCGAGCCAGCAAAAGCCTCTGAAGATCATTCGGCGAGCCGATCAGTTCTTGGCGGTTCCCTCGGGTGAGCCGGCCGGGGTGCCCGGCGAGCTGGCGCCGTATGCCGAACCGTTGCCCGTGGCACCGCCGGGGGCCGACGTGCCGCTGCCCGCCGACTTGGATCTGTCCCAGGAAGTCATCCAAATCGACATTAAGAAACTGCTCGGGGGCGACGTGGCCCAGAACATCGTGATCCGGCCCGGCGACCACATTCGCGTGCCGGTCAATGCCACTGGTTTCTATTCCGTGGCGGGCCAGATCGCCAAGCCCGGCGTCTATGCCCTCCAGGGCGAGAAGCTCACGCTCAAGCAGGCCATCCACGGCGCGGGGCCCATGACGCCTCTGGCCTGGACGAGCCGTTGCGAAATCACACGGCGTATCTCGGAGAACAAAGAGGTCACCTGCCGGGTGAATCTGCAGAAGTTGTTTGACGGTACGGCTCCCAATCTGTACATCAAGCCGCACGATATTATCAATGTAGGCTCGCATCCGGTGGCCCGCTGGTTAGCGGTGATTCGGCAGAGCTTCCGCTCGACGTATGGTTTTGGTTTTGTTTATGACAGAAACTTTGCCGACAAGGACTTTGGCCATTAAGGTGGCCCCCTGATCCGTCGGTCTGGTGTGGCGAGCGAGCCATGGTTGAGATTTTATGGTGCACGAGGTAACCCCAATACAACCCGTCGAAACAGGCCCCGCAGTGGCAGAACCGATAGGCGAACAACAGTTAAAAGGTATGAATAGCGGGCTCCTGGCGGAGCGTTGCTGGCAGGTGGTGATTCTGGGCAGTCTGTTCGCGGCGATATTCTGGGAGGAACTCTCGCGGCTGGTGGACATGTGGTCGGAGCCGTCCGAGTCGCACGGGCTGCTCATTCCGGCCTTTTCTCTGTACTTCCTGTGGCAGGATCGCGGGCGCCTGGGGCGGGTGTTGGGCCAGGCCAGATTTTGGCCCAACGTGTTGGGATTGATGCTGATACTGCTTTGCCTGGGGGGCTATCTTTTCAGCTTCTTCAAGGGATTTGCCTACCCGCGTCAGATAATGATGCTGGGCGTCTTGGGCGGCATGGTGCTCTTTGTCGGGGGCTGGCCGATTGTACGGATCGTCTGGCTGCCGATTTGTTTTCTCCTTTTCGCCATACCTCTGCCGGCCAGGCTCTACCATCAGATCACCATGCCGATGCGGGAAATGGGCTCGGTGGTGGCCGCCGTCCTGCTCAACGCGTTGCCCAGTGTGGCTTGCGAGTCGGTGGGCGTCCTGATCAGCGGTGTGCACTGGGTTGTGGAAAACGGCACGCGAACCGGTGAGGCTTTCAGGCTGGACGTGGCCGAAGCGTGCAGTGGCATGCGGCTCCTGATGGCGTTTGTTGCCTTGGGCGTCGCCATGGCCTACCTGGAGCGTCGCCCCTGGTGGCAGCGGATCACGCTGGTGGCCAGTACGGTGCCCATCGCCATTTTCTGCAACATGCTGCGCGTTCTCCTGACGGGGTTGATCTATGTATTTATCGGAGCAGAGTATGCCCAGGGGACGCTGCACACCCTCTTGGGGCTGGTGATGCTTCCCGTGGCGTTCTTGTTCTACGGTTTGCTGGCACGCTTGATGAACCGACTCTTCATCGAAGAGCCCTCCTCACAAGACGACGACATATTGGTGGTAAGGCGCAGCGCCGGCCGATCGGCGCCGACGGATAGCGGGACGCGCAATGGTTAGGGGCGCCAGTAGAGGCACCTCCAAAGGCTACCCCAACGGGCGTCTCAGACCAGTGGCCCGTCCAGGCAGAACCTCGAGGGCTTTCTGTGCGTAGAGAGAAACGTATGATGGAGACAGTAATAACGGCATTGGGGCGTGTGGTGCGCCGGCCTATGGTGCTCATCTGTGCCCTGGTCTTGGCCAGCAGCGCCGTGGGAATCCACGTCGGCGCCAAACGGCTCAAGTGGCACTTTCGCAAGGAAGCCGTACCCCTGCGCCGCTCCCTGGACGACCTCGACGAACATCGTTTGTTTCCCTACGTCGCGTTCAACAAACAGAAGATCGCCAACCCGGACGTTGAGAAAGAGCTGGGCACCGAGGACTATATCCAGTGGATGTTGGAGGACAAGAGCGTCGATCGGTCCGACCCGGCACGCTATGTCCAGCTCTTCATTACCTACTACACGGGGAACCCCGACAAGGTCCCCCACGTGCCGGACTGGTGCTACGTGGGCAGCGGCGGTGTCGTCAGCAAGTCCCAAAACCGAACCATTACCGTGCCGGGAATCGGCCTGGCCCAGGAAGAGGACGCCCTGCCCGTCCGCATGCTTACCATCTTGTTGCCGGGCAGCGGCATCGGCCAGCGGGAACAACGCACCGTGACCTACTTCTTCGCCGTCAACGGAACCTATCGATGCACGAGAAACCAGGTGCGACTGCTCCAGAATAACTTTCGAGACAAGTATACCTATTTCAGTAAGGTGGAGGTGTTCTTCCCCGGATCGAAGAACATGAGCGAGGAAAAAACCCTGCAGGCAGTGGAAAAAATCTGTCGCGTAGTGGTGCCTGTCCTTTACGAACGGTACTGGCCTGACTGGCAGGTCCTTACCGCCCAGGGCCAGGAGGCCTCAGGACCGGCACGCTCAGACCTGTCCTCGTCAGAAGAAAATCCATCACGGCAGAAATGATAGTCTGCTCCAAGGCACGCAAAGCAACAGTGGCTCACAAGTAAGGTGAAACGATGGCGAAGAAACGTGTAAATAAGCAATTGTTGATGACCCTGACTCTGATTCTCATGGCTTTGCTGGTGGTGGGGGTGTTCCTGGGGCTCAAATACTACCGCGGCAACCCCGATGAGTCACGTGACAATGCCCGCCAAATGGCACAACAAAGCAGACAAGAACTAGCTGACCTCAAGCAAGAAGCAAAAGCCAAAGGGCAGGCCGACCCCCAACAGGGCTATGAACACTTGCAGGAGGAAATGACCAAGATCGCCAGAGGAGCTTTCCACGAAGCCATCAATCAGTATGGCAAAGCCTACAAGTTTGCGGTCAGACGCGGCAGGGATACGTTGGCATTGGAGATCCTCGACGAACTGGCCGAGCTTAATCTGGAAATGGACAATTGGCCACAGGCGATGGGGCTTTGGCAGCAGATGCTGCAATTCCAACGCAGCGACGACACCCTCGAACTGCATCACACCGCTCGACGGCAGAAGGCGCAATATATCTATACCAACGCCAAGACCATCGGCAGGAATTGGCAGATGGTCACGATCGAGGCGGACGCACTCATGGAGCTACTCAAGGAGCTCAAAAGTGACGATGTCACTGGTCATACCATGAAGGCGCATGCCCTCTTGGCGCTGGCGGCCTCACGTGAAGCCAAGGACGTCGACGAAGCCATCGCCGAAGCAGCCAATTTGCTCGACCAGGCCCTCAAACTCGACGAGAACAGTGTCGACGCTTATAACCTCTTGGCCCAGTTGGAACAGCTCCAACAGAGGCAGGCCATTGAGCAAGACCCTCAACCCGAGCGCACCGCCAAGGCCGAGGCCTATCTAAGAGCAGCCGTAAGCAAAAACCCCGACAATGTCGAGGCCTATCTCAATCTGTACCACTTCTGGTTGAATGAGATTAATCGTCACTATGACCGTGTCGCCGGCCTGCGCAGCGAAGTCTTTAGCATTGCCTCACGGACCAGACAGACAAACGAAGATGAACAGACAAAAGAAAAGAACCCGGCGCTGCAAGCCGTGACCATGCTGGCACAGATCGAAGGACTCGACCAGGCCCTGACGCACGTAGCGGCGCTCCTGACCCAGGTCAAGCAAAGCCTGGACAACCTGGCCAAGCCCGTCGAGAACGACCTGGACCAAGCCATCGCCCTGCTGGAGCAGTGCGCCCAGCAGTGGCCCCCTATCGAACAACGCATGCCCCAGAGCGTCGCGGCGCTGGCCAAGGGTATCCAGATGTTGCTGGCGGGGCCCCACGTCGTTGCCGACCTGTTGCAGTCGATGGAAATCGTGCAACGAGAAACACTGGCGCAGACCGCCCTGGAACAGGCCCAGCAAGTGCAACTGCTGGTGCGGTTGTTGGGTGAATTGACCAATCACGTGCAGGTGTGTGAAGAACGCTTTGCTCAAGACGGGCGCGTTTATCTCTTGCATGCCCGACTGACGCAGCATGGTCAGTCAACAGCCGAGTCCTTGTCCGCCGCCATCGCCATAGCGGAGAAAAGCCTGGCCTGCCAGGGTGCCAAGAGCGGATGGTATGCGGATGTGGCACACCTCTATTATCGTAGAAGTAACCTGGTGGATAACCCGCAAGCTGATTTGAAGCGAGCCTCCGAACTGCTGCACCAGGGACTGTATCTTCCGGAAATGTTGTTGGCTAAAAAGAAAGTGCCCGATGAGGCGAGAATACGGCGGGCACGGCTGTTGTTGCTACGGACGACGGTGGATGTGTGTGCCCGGTTGTCCATGCTCTCGGACGATACGCAACTCACCCAAGGCTATCTGGAGCGGGCCGGGCAAGCCATGGCGGAATTCAAGGAGAAAATGCCCTCCGAACACTTTGACGTCAAGCTGGCTCAGGGGATGCTCGCTTTGGCAGAGGGTAATCGCGATAGTGCGGTGAGCTCTTTGTACACCGCCTCAGAGTTGTTGGCCCAGAGTGACCCGGGCCAGCAGACGACGCGGCGTAATCAGGGCCGGCTCGACTGGCTCCTCTTTGAGACGCTGCAAGAAGACGATCAGACCATGGCCGCCCTGGCGTACGGCCTGAAGGCGTTGAACAATCGCTCCAGGGAGGGTAACTACCGCAAGCAGCTCGCGACATGGTTACAAGTCGCCGCTGACAAATCCGCCATGCCCTACCTGGGCGAAGTCGTTGCCCTCGCTCGAGCCTATGAACAGGGGGTCAAAGAAGGTGACCTCTATCTGACAGACGTTCGTGGGGCACATGCAAAGGCCTTGCTGGCCTTGGGCCGACGCCAGGACGCCCACGACGTGCTCGAAAAGGTCTCTGTGGAAAACGCCGAACTGAAAGTCTTGCGCGCCAGCGCCCTGCCTGGCGAGGAAGAACGCGTCCAAGCCCTCGAAGCACTTGTCGCCGCCGATCCCGCCAACTCCAGTGTCGTTCGGGGCCTCTTATCCTATTACATGTCCCAGGGACCTGCCCAGGCCTCTTACTACGACAAGGCACGCGCCCTGACCAAAGCCGCGCGAGAGGCGGACCCCGACAATATCGCCTTGGCCGAAATGAACGCCGTCCTGGCCGAGCCCGATCCTAACGCGATTCCTGTGGAGCGATTGACCCAAATCCGCCTGCAAGTCCTCCAGGATATCCCCGACACCTTCAAGCGTGAATTGGCCTTGGGTGATTACTATTATCGCCTGGCGCAAGTCGAGCGCGCCAAGGCCCGCCAAATAGCGCCCACGCCGCAGGGGCAGCAATCTGACGCCGCCGCTACGCTGATGAAGAAGCATATCGCTACCTCACGCAAACACTTCACCGCGGCCGCCCAGGTCGAACCCCAAGATAGTGTCGAATCCCACGTGGCGCTCTTCGAAGTGGCCCTCTCTGCCGAGGAGCTCGAACAAGCCGACCTGATGGTCCAGAACGTCATCAAGCGAGACCCCGTGCGGGGGCTTTGGTGTCAGGCACGTCTTCAGGCCCAGCGAGAAAACTACGGGCAAGCGGTCAATGACCTCAAAGCCTATTTGGCCGAACGCCCCATTGCCCCGGAAGCACGCGTGTACCTGGCCCAGCTGCTCAACCAACAAGGACAGCCCAATGACGCCGTCGACCAGGCAGGCGAAGCCGTCGCACAGGATATCGCCAGCGTGCCCGCCAACCGACTGCTCGCCCGTTTGCTCCACGAGGTGAACCGACGCGACCAAGCCAACGCCGCCGAATGGACCCTCCAGGACATCCAGCCCGTGGTGCAGGCTGTCGACCGCGTCCTGCAACGAGCCCCCAACGATCCCGATTCACTCAATCTCAAAGCATTCTATAACCCCTTGCTCATCGGGAAGCGCATCGACCAGCTCAGCCAGCAAACAAGCAGGCCCGACGATGAAGTCCAGGCGATGTTGAATTACATCGACGCATTATATGTAAGCACCACCGAGGTGTTGAAGCGGTCGGTCAGAACTCAACGTGATAATGTCCGCAGCTGGGTCAGGCGGGCTCGACTCTCCTGGCAGTATGCCGACCAGCTCGAAAGCCTGGTCTCGGCGACGGCCACCGAAGCACAACGGGC
>CAYNXW010000144.1:0-7318 GCA_964401265.1 uncultured Pirellulales bacterium
CGGCGTTCCAGGCGGCCACCAGCCCCGCCGTCACATTGGCCACCGTGGCCGCCGTGGCGGTAAAACTCACACTGTGCGACCTGCCGTCCGGGTCGGTAATCGTCAGCGTAAAGACATCGTCGACCTCGACATTGGCCGGCGTAAACTTGTCCACCTGGGCGACGGCCGCCGCCTCACCTGTCCATCGGATGGTTGCCATAATGCTTACCTCATCTCATCTTGCTAGCCCAGACCGAACAGGGCGAACGGTTGACTTTTGTACTTGTTTGATTCCAGATAGACCGGCGGCTGCCCGGCCGCCAACCGCTCGCCGTTGCCATCGAGCAGCACCGGCTGCGTCAAGAGGTTCTTATCCTCGTCCTTGAGCTGCTGATAGGTGGTGTTGCCGTCATCGTCCGTGCCGGTCTTGATGCGATAGCCCTGATCCAACAGCCGCCGCTTCCACCCGTCAGCCCGGGCCGCGAACTCCAGCGAGACCTTGTAATACTCCAGATTGGCCACGCGGTCGGGCGTACCAGAAAATCGCGTGCAGCGCACCGTGGCGGGTGAGAATATCCCGTAAAAGAAGACGTCCGAATTGATCGCGTTGATGTACTGCGCGGCCTGGAGGGCGTCAAACGAGCCCCAGTTGACCTCCACGGCCATGACCAGATCGTAGACCTCATCCGACGGCGGCGGATCGAACGGCTCGTCCGCACTGTTGAGCAAGGCGTTACCGTCGGCGTCCTGCTCGACCGGCTCGGTGGACTGGACGAAATCATAGCTGATAACAGCCGGCTGGCTCAGCGGGTCCGGCACGTACTTGAAATGGACCGTCACCTTCCATAGGCACGACGAGACATACTCGACCGACTTTTCCACGCAATACCACCAGGGATTATACGGGTGCGATTCATAGGCGGCGGGAATGCGATCGGGCAGGCTCGCCGTCGTATCGAGGGCCATCAGCGGCCGCAGCCGGATATCGTCGGCCTGGTCGAACTCGACATAATACTCCTCCGGCGCGGAGCCCTCCTCCGTGGCGATCGCCGCCGCCAGGGTCCGGTTGTCGCGATAGATGCTGACAATACTCATCCTGCTCTATGCCCTCGGCAACATGGCCAGTGTGTTGCGTCCCATAACGGTATCCGCCTTCGTATCCCGCTGCTGCCGCCGCAAAAGTGCCACCTGCTCCTGCTGGAGCTTGAGGCTCTCCCGCGCCAGTTTCGTCTGCTCGATCTGCGCCGCCACGCCCGGATCCTGCCGCGCCGCCGTCGTGCCCAGAAACCGCGACTCCGTCGCCGCCAGCGACCGCCCACCGCCGCCCGCTAGCGCACCGCCGCCGCCCGCACCCGCGCCGCCCGCACCCGCGCCGCCCGTGGCCCGCTCGGCCAGGGCCGCCGCATCGAAACCCCCTTGATCGGGAAACAGGGCCGCCGACATCTTCTCACCGAGCGTCTCCTCCAGATCCCCGATCTCTCGATTCAAGGCTCGCTCGGTATTGCTCAATTCCCTTGCGGCGATCTTAGGCATTTCTTTTAAGTGCGATTCATAATCGCCCATTAAATCGGACCATTCAAAATGCCATCCCTTGCCTTTGATTGCATCCCATACGGCGACAAAAAAGTTTTTTATATTCCGCCCCATGTTTAGAAAGTAGGACTTAAAAAAACTTCCTATATTCAGAAATACATCCTTCCAGTTCCGTCCGAACCAAGCCAGTAGATCGGGGATGGTTTTGCCAAAGAAATGCTTGATGCTCTCCCAAAAGCCAATGAGCGACAACTCGGCTTTTTTGAAGGTTATACTGAAGACCGTCCGCCAATTCTGAATTCCAACCATCGCCACCTTGAAATACTCAATAAGGTTGGGCAGCACGCCCGCCAGGGCCCCGCCGACCATCTCCTTGAAATCGCCCCAGGCATTGGACAGCTGGGCCATGGCCCCGGTGTAGGTGTCGGTCTCGCCCTGGGCCAGCTTGAAATCTTGAGCCCCCCGCCGCAGGACCTCCTGGAACTTCTCCTGGGCGGTGGCGCCCTCGGCGAACTTGACGCCGTAGCGGGTGAAGGTGGAGGTATCGCCCGCCGCCGCTCGCGAGACCAGCCGCATGGCCGTCTGCACGTCAATTTCCAGGGACTTGCTCAGGCCGATGGCCGCCACCGTCGCCGCCTGGAGCGAGTCGCCGCTGAGCTTGCCGATGGTGGCCCCCAGCTTCATCAGGCCCAGCGTCGTCTCATCGCCGACCGTACTCATCCCCTGGAGCTGGCTGGCGAACGCCTCCATCTGCTTGAGTTCGGAGCGGGCCCCCAACTGCTCGAGCGCATCGCCGAGGCCCTTGACCGCCTTTTCCTGGACGCCGAAGGCCGCCAGCGATTCCGAGGCAAAGTTCTTAATGGCCCGCGCCCCGAAATAGACCCCGGCCGCCATGGCCGCCTTCTTGAGCATGGAGCCCATCCCGCCGGCGGCGCGGCCGACGTGGCCAAACTTCTTGGACGCCTGGTCCCTCGCCTTAATCAGCACTCGCACGTTGTTGTCAGCCATGGCACTTCATCCGTTTCTTCCAGTACGCCTGCTCCCGCCAGATACAGCGGCAGGCATCGACGAATACGACCAGCTGATCGAGGGCCCCTCCCGCCATGGGCGGGATGCCTTTCTCGTACAGCTCGGCGTATTCGATCATCAGCCACACCTCATCGTCAATTTCTTTGAGCGGGCATTGCCTAATCGCGATCCGGCCCGCCTGGCATTCCGAGCAGCCCTTGCCCTCACAGACCGTGCACTGCAACTCCAGCGGCTCTAGCTCGCTGGGCTCGTCGCGGCACTGTTCGAGGCCGCGGCACTGACTGCAGACGGCTCCGTACTGGAGGCCGACGGCGAGTCGGATTTTTTTTTATCCTCCGCTGTGATTCGCGTGTTGACGATCCGCGCGATCAGCTCGCACGCCTCGACCGGCCCGACAATGGCCCGAAGCGCTTCGGCCCCAGCGGCAAACGGAATCTCCCGGGGCGGCTCGCACCGCTCGTCCACCATGTGCTTCCAACCCACCAGGCCGGTGCAGGCCGCTTCGTAAATCGCCGCCGAGCCTTCCCGCGCATCGCCCGCCTGCTCCAGGCCATCGCGCAGCTCACAGACCGCCAGCCACTCATCGCCCGTCAGATAGCGATAGACAAACGTGGGCCGCTGGGCCTCCGGTCTGCCTTCGTCCGACGCCAACACCACCTCGAACCGACTACGCTTGCTCAACGCCATAGGCATGTTTCTTCGATCCTTTCTGCCGTTTCTTGTCCTGCTGGACGGCCAGCAGGTACGCATCCTGCGTCGGCTGGTCCAGCTTCTGCCAGATCCTCAAGATCTCCTCATCCGAGGCGTCCTCGAACCCGCCGCGGTGCTTCTGGATCGCCTCGCGTATGACCTGCAACCCCATAACAACACCTCCCGTTCTTAGGCCGTCGTCACGGCAATCGAATACTCATCATCGCCGCTGTTGCCCAGCAGCTGGGCCATGTATTCGTAAATGGCGATGCCTTCCCGATCGCCTTCCTTGCCCGGCTCCTTCTGCTGGACCTTCGGCGCGGTGATCGTGATGGCCTTGCCCGCCCCCGACCCGATGGCCAGCGACAGGGCCGCCGTGGTCAGGGCCTGGCGGATCCCGTCGAAGTCGTAGCCGGCGATCTTGTCCCATTCCGGATCGAAACTGAACGTGGGGTCCCGGTCGGCAATGCAGTAGTGATCCGCGCCGGGCCGGTAGGTGACCTGGTTGGCGAAGTCCAATTCGAACTTGTTGAACTTGAAGGCGTTGCTGGCCAGCGTCACCGCACCGGAGCCCATCAGCGGCGGCGTGGTCGTGCCGGGCGAATAGGTCGGCAGGGCCGCATCGGCGGGGGCCTTGAACATGCCGGCCATCTCTAATTCCAGCATGACGCGCTGGCCCCACTCACCGGAGATCTTGCAGGTGCCCGCCGCCCCGTAGAGCACTTTGAGCGTACCGTCGAGATAACTACGAATCGTCGCCGTCTTCTGGCTCGAAATAGTCGAGGTCGGCGTGTACGTTTCGGACGTGTTGACCAGCCCGCACGCCTGGAGCAGGGCGGAGATCGCCGCATCCATGGCGTTGGAGCCGTTGCCCCGCAGCTCCGCCGAGCAGGAGAAGACCCCCAGCTCTTCCGAGAACATCCCCGGCGTCATGTGGCCCAAAAACTTTGAGGTGCCCTTGCGTTCGATCCATTCGGCCGCCGATTCCAGCTTGGGATCGAAACAGAGCAGGTCCGACAGCCCCGTCGTTTCTTCCGTGCCCTTGGTCGTCTCCACCTTGACCTGCACAACCCGCTTGCGGCTGAGTAAGGGTGCTTGCAATGCCATGATCTATCTCCTGTTTAGGCTTGTGTGTAGGGATCATCCTGGTCCGTACGGTAGTGGACATCCAACCGCACGACCACGCCGGTCTTGCCCGGCCCTTCTTTGAACTCCGCCGCCGGCTGAATGATCGTATCAATCGCGTAGCCGCCCCGGGTGCGGTCCTCGCAGAGCTTCTTAATCAGGTCGGCCTTGACCTGGTTGAGTCGCGTGTCGATGGACGTGGCGGCGTCGTCCGAGTCGATGACATAAACCACCAGGGCGAATTCCTGCCGGTAGTCGACCACCGAGACCGGCTGCTCGCCGACCAGATCCTCATCCAGCTGCTTGACGAGCACCACGCCATCCTCCGCCACCGTCGACTCGAAGTCCCGCCGTCTGGGCCGCAGGGCCGTCAGGTCCTGATTGAACCCGTTGGCCACCGTAATCGCGTTGACGGCCGCCTCGATGTCGAGGGCGATATTTTCCACCACCGGCACACTCATCGTCCGCTCCTCTTTTTGAGGACGTAATCAATCTGTGACCTGACCTGTTTGTGCAACTCGCTCTGACTGGCCCGCAGAATGTCCTTGAGGGTCCGCGGGCTCGCTTTCACCAGCGTCGGCACCGACGGGCCAAACCGTTCCCGAATCGGCAGCCGCTCATCCGTCGTGCGTGTGAAGACGCCTCTGTGACCGGTCGGCATCGTGGCGATAAAGGCCGACGGAATCATCTGGCGGCCCTCGGCCTTGGCCAGCATGTACGAGACGCCCCGCTTGGTCTGGCGGGCGCCAAAGCCAATCAGCGGCACGGCCCGGCCCCAGATTGTTAAAGACCCCTGCCAGCGTTTGTGATTGGCCTTCGAGATGGCCACCTGACGGCGGATCTGTTTCTGCTTGACCTTGATATCCTGGGCAATCCGCTTGGCCGCCTTGCCCTTGGCCGACCGCAGCGTCCGGTTAATGGACCGGCTCATGACGCCGGGAATCTCCTTGGGCACGGCGGCCAGCAGACGCTCGACCCGCGCCAGATCCCCCTTGTTCACCTTGATATCGACATGCACCGCCATGATTAACCCAGCTCCAGATACAACATGCAGGGGTCCTCTTCGATCACCCGGCGAATGGGCCGCGCCGTCATGGAGCCGCCCACCTCCACCGCCACGTTCAACTTATCGCCGCCCGTGTCCAATTCGTCCCGACTGATCCCGACCGTATCGCTATTGGCCACCCACACCTTGAGCACCGGACCGCTGCCGTAACCGCTATCGGGATCCGTCTGGTAGCCCTCCCGCTCGACCATGGCGTAGATCGTGCGGGCGGCGGAGCCATCCCGCGGCTGATACTCGACCGTTTCCGAATCCTCGCCGCCCAGGAAGATCTCCTGCTCGCCGCTCAGCGCGGCCAGCGACGTAGCGTCCGCGGTGGCCCAGGCGATATCGCCGCGATCGCGGAGGGCCTCCAGACTGTCCGTCTCGTTGCTGTACGAGTCCCAATCCGCCGTCGCCGACTTACTCACCAGCCGGGCAACGATGGAGTTGTCGGTAACGTCCGAGCCGCTCACCGCCGCCGCGACGAGGTGGTCGAGGCCCAAAGCTACGAGCGCGGCGTCCGTCTCCGTCCGGCAGGCTGTGGCGATCTCGGCCACACTGAGGCCCGCCGCATCCCCCTGAAAGTCCGAGTAATCGGCCAGCGTCAGCGAGGCCGCCGCCCCACCGTGGGCCCCGTTGGCCAGCAACACCCTGTCAGAGGTTGCGTCGAAGGTGGAAAAGCCCGTCGCCGTCACGCACTGGGGCAAGGAGTGCGTGTCCTTGACAAACCCGGTCCCCTTCAGATCGGCCAGATGCGTGATGATCGTCGTCTGGTTGGCCGCCGTAGCGTCGCCGCCCCCGCCGGCCCCCTGAAAGTCGGAGTAATCGGCCAGTGTGATGGCGGCCGCCGCCCCACCGTGGGCCCCGTTGGCCAGCGTCACCTTGTCCGTGGCCGGGTCGAAATAACTGGCCGCCAGCAGCGTCCGCGCCTCCAGCTCGGCCACTGTGGGCACATTACCCAGCTGCGTATCCAGATTGGCCGCCGCCAGCCCCACAGCCGCCCGGACGCCCGCAGCGTCCAGATCATGGAGCGCCGCCAGGAGCCCCGGCACATCATCGGTCTGCAGTTCGTTGGTATCTGTCAGAATCGCGTCAATATCGGTCCACACCTGCGACCCTGCCTTGCCGGCGTCGGTATGGCCCGTGCTCGTCTCGTCCCAGACGGCATCGGCAATGGCCGCCGCCGTGGGCGGTTCGGAGACCATATCCGTATTGGTGGTGCAGGTGCCGATGGTGACAGCGCTCTGGTCGGCCGCCAGCGAGTAGCTGGCTTTGTCGTTGTTGGTCGTCACCGTAACGCCCGCCGTGACCGAGCCGACCGCGCCGGTCACCGACCCGACCGCACCCGTCACCGACGCCACACTGCCGCTGACGGAGGCTGCCACCACCGCCCCGCCGCCAAGATTGTAGCCCGTCCCGTCGCAGGCCGACTCCAGATTGATGGCCGCCGTCGCGTCACCGCTGATGGCCACCACGTCCACCTCCAGACTGTCCGTGCCACTGACGAGGGCGTCGTAGGTGTTGGCCGGCACGACGAGGTAGGCGGCAAACACAGGCAGAGCCCCGCTGACGCCGATGGCAATGGTCAGCCGCCCCAGGGTGTTCGTGTCCGTGTTGTCCAGCGGCACGTTGTACCAGCCGTACTCATCATGGCTCACCCCGACCGATGCGTTGCACTGGGCGAAGTTGCCGCCGTTTTTGGTCAGGCGTACGTCGGCCTGGTTGATCGTCAGGGCTGTCTCGGCCGTGACCCCATCCGTGCTATCGACGAAGGGTCCCAATTTGACCGTGACCGACGTGGATTGTTTGAGTAATTGCATCTATGCACACCTCATTTGTCTATAATGATGCATGGCCACCGGCATGGCCAGCCCTGGAGGCGTCCCGCCCCCCTGTGTCGCCGCCGACCATAAGGCA
>CAYNXW010000145.1:0-7296 GCA_964401265.1 uncultured Pirellulales bacterium
TGCCGGAGCTGGTGAGCACGTATGCGACGATTGGGCAGGTGATGGGTAGCGGTGTGGGGGGCTCGAGTCAGTCGGTGAATATCGCGCAGATCAACGTGACGCTGGTGGATAAGCTCGATCGAGAGGAGAGCACGGAAGAGGTGATGGATCGTTTGCGGCCGGTGCTGGCGGGGGCAGGGGTGCCGGGGGCGCATATCAAGCTGTTGGAGTCGGGGGGCGGGGGCGAGGGTGAGGTGCCGATACAGTTGGAGATTACGGGGGACCGGATTGAGCGGGTGCGGGCGTTCATGGAGGAGGCGGTGGCGGTTATCAGCGATCCGGAGCGGGTGCCGGGTGCGGTGGATGTGGATACGAATTACCGGTCTGGTCAGCCTGAGGTGCGGATCATACCGGATCGGGAGAAGTGTCAGGACGCGGATCTGGACGTGCGGTATCTGGCGAGCGTGGTGAACGCGTCGTTTGACGGGTTGATTGTGAGTGAGTATCGGGACGGCGCGTACGATTACGATATTCGGGTGCGTAACGCGGAGGAGTCGCGCGGGACGGTGGAGGATGTTCGGGAATTGACGGTGATGAATCGTCAGGGCAAGCTGATACCGTTGCCTCAGGTGGCGCAGGTGGTGACGACGACGGGGCCTTCGCAGTTGTTTCGCAAGGATCGCCAGAGCATGATCACGGTGACGGCGGACGTAAGCGGGCGGGCGCAGGGTGATGTGGCCAAGACGATCGAGGAGCAGATGGTGCCTTTGTTGGCGAAGTATCCGGATTGCGGGATATTTTTCGCGGGTGAGGTGGAGCAGATGCGGGAGAGTTTTGGTCGGTTGGGGGTGGCGATGGTGATGTCGCTGTGTCTGACGTACATGTTGCTGGCGGCGTTGCTGGAGTCGTTTGTGGAGCCTTTCATGATTATGGCGGCGTTGCCTTTGAGTCTGATCGGGGTGTTGGTGGCGTTGTTTTTGACGGCGGGGACGTTTTCGATATTTTCGATTATGTCCATGGTGATTTTGATCGGGCTGGTGATTAATAATGCTATTATTGTGTTGAACTATGTGAATATATTGCGTGCCAAGGGTAAGGAGCGCAACGAGGCGATTGTGGAGGCGGGTTCGATTCGTTTGCGGCCTATGGTGATGACGAATCTGACGACGATTGTGGCGTTGATACCGTTGGCGTTGGGGCTGGGTTGGGGCGGCGAGATGATGTCGCCGATGGCGATGGTGCAGATTGGGGGTTTGATTGCGGGTGGCTGGATCGGGCTGCTGATCGTGCCGGTGGTGTACACGTTGTATGATGATTTTGCCGGGTGGGTGGGGCGTTTGGCGCACCGTCGGCGTCAGGAGGCAACCACCGCCTGAGCGGTTTACGTGGCGGAGCCAGATGGGGCGGCTGCGACGCTTTCTGCTTTAAGTCTGTGCCACAAATGCGGTTAGAGGCGGCAGATTCATATTTCTTTTGGGAGAGTGTTTTGGGGGGGCATTTTTTGCTTGCAATATATAGTCAAATGACAATATAATACTGTATAGGAAATCAGGAGGGTTTATGGAAGAGCTAACGGCGAGACAAGAAGATGTGTTGGGGTGCCTGGCGGAGCGGTTGCGGGTAGGGCGGCCTCCGAGCGAGCGGGAGATGGCGGAACATTTTGGGTTGAGTCAGAATGCGATTCATCAGTTGGTGGGGTATTTGATTAAGAAGGGGTATGTGGTCAAGGCGGGGGGGCACCGGGGGTTGCGGTTGTCTGGGGCGTATGAGGCGGTGTTGGCTGGGCAAGGCAGCGTGGGGAAGGGGGCGGCCGGGGAGGCATGGCGTGGTTCGTCGGTTGGGCGGCGGGTTTTGCCGGTGGTGGGCCGGGTGGCGGCTGGTGAGCCGATTCTGGCGGAGGAGCATATTGAGGATTATGTGGATGTGGGGGAGATGTTCGGCGGCGGGGATGACAGTTTTCTGGTGCGGGTGGTGGGTGAGAGCATGGTGGACGAGGGCATCATGGACGGGGATTACGTGGTGGTGCGGCCGCAGCCAACGATTGAATCGGGGCAGATCGGGGTGGTGCTGCTGGATGACAGTGTGACGGTCAAGCGGGTGTTTATTCAGTCGCGGCGTATTGCGCTCAAGCCGGCGAACGAGCGGGCGGGTTATCGCACGAAGTATGTGCGGCCTGACGACAGCGACGTGCGTATTATAGGTAGAGTGGTGGGTTGTATGCGGCGAGTGAGTTAGGTGTGATGGCGGCGGGCGATGTTGGTGTAGAGGATGAAGGGGTCGCAGGTGGCAGGTGTGTTATGGCGGCTTCTGTTTATGTCGGTATTGCGGGCTGGTCGTATGCGGACTGGGAGGGGCTGGTGTATCCGGCCAAGGGGATGGATCAGTTGGCGTTTATCAGCGATTTTGTGGACGTGATCGAGATCAACAACAGTTTTTATCGGCCTCCTTCGGTTCGGAATAGCGAGAGCTGGCTTCGGCGGACGCAAGAGAAGGAGGGGTTCTTTTTTACGGCGAAGCTGCACCGGGATTTTACGCATGGGGGCAGGGTGGACCAAGCTATGGTTCGGCAGTTTCATGAGGGTTTTGCGCCGCTGTTGGAGGCGGATCGTTTGAGGCATCTTCTGGTGCAGTTTCGTTATGATTTTGATGATTCGGCGCGTCATCGGCAGCAGTTGTCGCGGATTGTGGATAGTTTTGGTGACGCGTTTCATCTGGCGGTTGAGGTGCGTCATGTTTCGTGGCAGGCGGAGGAGTCGTTGGGGTTTCTCGACGGGTTGGGTGTGACGGTGGCGAATTTGGATTATCCGGTCAGTTCGAAGTCGTTCAGCCTGGCGCATTGCACGGTGGGGCGTGAGGGGTATTTTCGGTTGCATGGGCGTAATTATGACACGTGGTTCAGCAAGGCTGGTCGGGACGCGACGTACAATTACTACTACAGTGCGGCTGAGTTGGGGCAGGTCAAGTGTCGCATTGACGCGTTGCGCGAGTCGCTGAGCAGCCTGACGGTCATTACGAATAACCATTACCGGGGTGGCGAAATCGCCAATGCGTTGGAACTCAAGGCGATGCTGAGTGGGTGTAAGGTTGCGGTGCCGGCCAACCTTTTGGCTACGTATCCGAACCTGGCGAGCATTGCGGAGAGCTAATACTACAAGGATATGAGGATATTTCGTTTCGACGATAAGGGCTTACTTTGCAGTTTTTTACGTTCTTTCTTATGTCGCCCCTTCAGGGCTCAGAGGTTTCTTTGTGATCTCTCGCTTGGCGGTGCCACCCGACCACCCGACACATAGTCTTACTATTTGTGAAATGCGGTTCTGTTTGTGTTTCAGCAGGCGCAATGGGGAGAGCATGGCTTATGTGTATTTGGCGAGTAAGGTGTGAGAATGAAATTGGCGGCGTTAACGTGTCGCAGCGTGTACAGTCTGCTTCGAGGGGCCGTCTGGCCGAAACGCTGGGCAGAGTGTTCCAAGGAGCTAGGTTACGATGCATTCGCGATGGCGGATGTCAATGGGCTCTATGGGGCGTTTGATTTCAACCAAGCGGGCAGGGGGATGGGCATAGCCCCCATTTTCGGTACGGAAATTCTCACGGCGAGCGAGCATGTGATTTTACTGATTGAAAATCGGTGCGGTTATCGCAACGTGTGCAGGCTGCTGAGTGCGTTTCATCTGGACGAGGAGTTTTCGCTGGCGGCATCGTTGGTGCGGCGTCAGGCGGGATTGATCTGCCTGTGCGGGCCGGGCGAGCTGGCGGTGCAACTGGGGAGGATGCTGGATGGAGAGCGTCTTTTTGTGCTCTGTAGGGAGCCTGCCCAGGCGCAGTGGGCACGGTCGCATCGACTGGCACCGCTGGCGGGTCAAATCTGTAATATCACGAACGAAACGGACGGGGCTCGGTTGCGGCTGGTGGACAAGATTCGTTCGCTGAGCACGATGGGGCCGGGGCCGACGGATTCGGTTGGGCAGTGTTGTTTGCCTTGGGCGAGGCAGGTGCGGCGAGCGTTTCGGGAGCACCGGGAGGCCCTGACTAATCACGAGGCGATTATCGGACGCTGCAAATTTCGGTTGCCGCCCGGTAGATACTATCTGCCGCGGACGGGCAATCTCGATGGTCGTAGCGCCGACGAGAAGCTGGCCCGTGTTTGTCATGTGGGGGCGGCGCGGCGGTACGGCAATTTGACGGAGCCTATTGTCAAGCGGCTGGAATATGAGCTGGGGGTAATTCGGCAGAACGAGTTCAGTGATTATTTTCTGATGGTGCGGGACATTGTGGATTTCGCCAAGGGGCGGGATATTCCGGTGGATGTGCGTGGGTCGGCGGCGGGTGCATTGGTGTCGTATGTTTTGGGTTTTACGCGTGTGTGTCCGCTGGAGCACAAGCTGTACTTTGAGCGGTTTATGAACCCCGGGCGTCTGGATTGTCCGGACATCGATATCGATCTGTGCTGGCGGCGGCGGGATGAGGTGATCAATTTTTGCTACGAGCACTGGGGTTACGACCATGTGGCGATGATTTCGACGCTGAATTGTTATCGGCGGCGTAGTGCGTTGCGGGATGTGGGGCGGGCTATTGGTCTGGAGCCGGTGCAGATTGACGAGATTGTCAATGACAGGGAGAAGAGTCGGCCTTCGCCGGTGTATCGTCTGGCTGATGCGATTTTGGGAATGCCGCGGCATCTGGGGTTGCATTGTGGCGGGCTGGTGATTACGCCGAGGCCATTGCATGAATTGGCTCCGCTGCAGCGGGCGACAAAGGGGGTGATCGTCACGCAGTACGACAAGAACGCGGCGGAGGCGATGGGGCTTATCAAGATGGATCTGCTGGGTAATCGGTCGCTTTCGACGGTGCATGAAGCGGTTGAGATTATTGGGCAGAAGGGGTGTGCGTTGGATATCGACGGGGTTGCTCGGCAGGACGAGTGTGTGGGCAGGATGCTTGCTGGGGGTGACAGCCTGGGGGTGTTTCAGTGCGAATCACCAGGTATGCGGCAGCTGTTGCGGGGATTGAACGTCCGGAACCAGCACGACATGGCGATTGCTTTGTCGCTGATCAGGCCTGGGCCGGCAGCGGGGGGCATGAAGGCCAAGTACATCGAGCGGCACGTCGAGAAGAAGTCTTTTGCGTACCTGCACGCCAAGCTGCGTGACGTGCTTGGTGAGACGTATGGCGTGATGCTCTATCAGGAGGACGTGATGCGGATAGCTGTGGAGTTGGCGGGGTATTCGGTGGCTGATGCGGATCAGTTTCGCAGCGAGGTGTCGAAGCAGGTTTCGAGCGAGCGGCTGCACGGGCAGTACAAGGAGTTTGTTTATCGGCGGGCGGTTGAGGCAGGGATTGATCGTCCGGTGGCCGAGGCTCTTTGGGATGAAATTTTGCGGTTTGCGGCGTATTCTTACTGCAAGGCGCACGCCACGGTGTACGCCAACATCGCGTGGCAGACGGCATATCTCAAGGCGCATTATCCGGGAGCGTTCTACACGGCGATTTTGAATAACCATCACGGGATGTATCCGTTGCGGGTGTACGTGTGGGACGCGATTCGGCATGGGGTTAAGGTGTGTTTGCCGCATGTGAATCACAGCGAGCGGGAGTGGAGGATGGAGGGCAAGGCGATTCGTGCGGGGCTGCAGATTGTCAAGGGGCTCAGCAGTAGCGCTATCGAGGCTATTATGGACGAGCGAAGGCGAGGTTCGTTTGGCGATTTGAACGATTTGCGTCGGCGGGTGCGTTTTCGCCGGGGTGAACTGAGCCGGCTGATTCAGGTGGGGGCGTGCGATGGGCTTGGTCCCTCTCGGCCGGCGATGCTGCTGCGGGCTCGTTACGATGTTGATAGCCGAGAGAGGCCTTTGTTGTTCGATCTTTATGAGCATCCGTCTGACAGTTGTCTGCCCGATTACGACCGTGTCAGTCGTTTGCAGGCGGAGGTGAGGACGACGGATATTCCCTTCAGCATGCACCCGGCGATGTTGCTTCGGACGCGGCATACCTGGGCGAATCGTCTGGAACGACACCTTAATCAGGCGGTTCGTGTGGCGGGATTTGTCGCTGCGGCCCGGACGGCCAAGACCAGCAGCGGCAAGACGATGGGCTTTGTGACGCTGGAGGACGTTTCGGGCTTGGCGGAGGTAAGTTTTTATCCTGAGCAGCTTGACCAGTATCGGCAGGTGATTGGAACGGCTGGGGCAGTCTGGATTGCGGGTAAGGTCAGCCGGCATTTGAGTACGCTGACATTGGAGGCCGAGCAGGCTGGTCGGGCGTATTGATATGTAACAGCGAAGAGGCGATGCAAGGGGTGGTCAGGTTCGTTTGAATTGTTTTTCGAGTTGGGCGAGGGAGAGTTTGATGGAGGTGGGGCGTCCGTGGGGGCAGTTGCTGGCGCGGTCGACGTTTTTTCCCTGGGCGAGCAGTGCTTCGATTTCCTGTTCGTTGAGGGGGTCTCCGGCCTTGACGGCCGCTTTACACGCCATCATATCGAGCAGCTCATGGAGCAGTTGCTCGCGGCTGACCTTGCCTGCCTGGGCGACGAGCAAGTCGAGCAGGTCGCCGACGAATTCAGCGGGGCCCACGCGTTCGAGCAGGGTCGGAAAGCCCTGGACGGCGACGGTGCGGGGTCCGAAAGGCTCAAGCAGGACGCCGAGGCTCTCTAATAGGGGGCCGGCTTTTTCCATGGCGGCCATCTGGTTGGCGGTGACGTCGACGGTTTCGGGAATCAGGAGCCGTTGGCTCGACAGGGTTCCGTTGCTGACCTGTTGGTGGAGACGTTCGTAGATGATTCGTTCGTGCAGGGCGTGCTGGTCGACAATGACCATGCCGTCGTCGCTTTCCGTGACGAGATAGCTGTTGTGGATCTGTACGTAGTGTTTGGAGGGCTCAAGTTCGCCGGGTTGGGCAGGAGGCGTAGCGGCGGGGTTTGCCTGGGGTGCTGTTGACGGGTCGGGTGCGGGTGACGGGTGGTCGGCGGCATACTGCGATGCAGGCTGGGCAGGGGCCTCGGGGGCGTGGTCCGGTGAGGTATCGGGTATGGCCGAGGGTAGGGGCGGGCGCGTGTCGCTATTCATCGTTGGTGCGGTGTTTGGACCGGTTTGCGTCATCTCGCCGGTGGGTGTTGTCGGTGCGGGTGGCGCGTTGGGTGTGTTTTGGGGCGGGCCAGAAGTTTTGAAGAAGTCGGCCATGGCGCGTCTTACCCGCTCGCGGCGTTGCTCGGGGGTTTCGGTTTCACACGACTGGCCGGGCTGGGGATTTGGGGCGGACTGCCCTTTACGGGCGGTTGCGTTGTGGGAACCCTGATAGGTGGCGGACAGGTCGGTGCTGAGG
>CAYNXW010000146.1:0-7293 GCA_964401265.1 uncultured Pirellulales bacterium
CCCGAGCGCACGAGCAGCTGGACGCAGCCGTGCGGCGTGCAGGGCAGGTAGGCGGGAGCGCCGGTCACGAGCTTGCCCACGTTCACGGGATGAAACCCGTCGACGTCCTTGGCGGGGTCGATGGCGTAGAGCACCTTCTGCTCGTCGATGTGCTTGGGCAGCGGCAACTGCACCAGGATCCCGTGAATCTGCTCGTCCGCGTTGTATTTGGCCACCAGCTCCAGCAGCGCCTGCTCGCTGATATCGGCCGGCTGATTGTCCTGGATACTGTGAAAACCCAACTCATGCGACGTCTTCTGCTTGGCCCGCACGTAACTCTGAGAGGCGGGGTCCTCGCCGACCAGTATCGTCACCAGCCCGGGCGTAATACCTTTCGCTCCACGCAACTGCTCGAGAGCAACACGTATCTCCTCGCGAATCTCCGCTGCAATCTCTTTGCCTTTGATCAATCGGGCCGACATATCTACCTCCATAAGTCACGGAAAATAATAACTTTACGACCACACAAGCGGCCCCACCCGCCGCCAACACCGGGCAATCCTAGCACAACCCGTCCCGCTTGGCCAGACCAAAGCCTGCCCTGAAGCAGCACCGAGGGCCGCCCAAAACCGGACTCTGTTGTGGAAATCCGCTTCTCTGGCGGTAAAATGCAACGACGTGGTGTCTCAACGCAACGGGCCTGTAGCGTGCGACGGCCCCGCCGAGGCCCGATAAGGTACGTGGGATATTATAACTGGCAAAGGAATTCAACGTGGCTGCATCCCGATCGCGATCTACCCCCGTGCTATGTCTGGCCGCGGCCACTCTTGTGCCCGCCCTGGCCGGCTGCGCCAACACCCGCATGACCCACCCGGCGCGAACCGCCACCGAACAATTCCTGGTCTCCGAAGCCGTCGTCGGCGCGGTCGAGCAACTCTCCTTCGAAGGACTGCGCGGACACATTGTCTACATTGACGCCGCCTATGCGCCCGCGGAAAAGGAATATGTCATCAGCGAACTGCGGGCCCGCCTGCTGCTCGAAGGCGTGCGGGTTGCCTCCAAACGCGAGGACGCCCACATAATTCTCGAAGTCCGCAGCGGCGGTGTGGGCATCGACCTCTACGAGAGCCTCTTTGGCATCCCCGCGTTGGCCGCCCCCGCCGGTGCCGCCAGCGCTGCCGCGGGCGTCCCCCTTACTTCCGTCCTCGTGCCGGAAGTGGCCATTACCAAACGCATCAAACAACTTGGCTTCGCCAAGATCGGCTACGTCGCGTACTGGGCCAATACCGGCGAGATCTTCACAAGCTCAGGTCCCTCGCTTGGCCGCACTTTGCGTGAAGACTGGTGGATCATAGGGTTCGGCCCCAGAACCATCGGCAATATCCCCACTATCGACCACGATGTCGATGACGACCAAGTAGCACGGTAACACCCGGGCAACATCCATAAGGCGGTTTGTTGACTCATGGAACTGCACGGAAGCAACACAGCGTGAAACGTCGCATACTGAAAGTATTTCTGGCACTGCTGATTGCGGCGGCCATGGCGATCGTGGCGGTCCAAGTCATCCTCTGGACCGATCTGCCCCGCCGGTAGGTCCTCGACTCTTTGAGTGGCCAACTGGGCATGACGCTCGATGCCAACGACTTTGCTACCGGCTGGCGAGGTAGAACCCGTCTTGGCGACGTCACCCTCACCCTGCCTCTTGAAGAGCAGCCCGTCCTGCGGATCGACCAGGTGCGTATCGCACACAACAGTCTGCCCGGTTTGCTGGTCGGTCGGCCGATAACACTGGACAGACTGGAGGTCGGTGGCGTTATTGTCGACGCCCGCCAGGACCGGCTCGGTCAATGGAACGTACAGAGAGCCGCCCTGCTCGTTCAGCACGCCATCGCCGCCGACGGCGCCCCGGACGAAACATCTGCACCTGTCGCCTTGCCCACGATCACGCTGGACAATCTCGTCGTCAACGTCATTGAATCCGGCAACACTCGCCAGATCGGCCCGCTGACGTTTGCCGGCCAAGGCCAGGGGCCGCTGGCGTGGACCTTTCAGCTCGACGCACCCGCACAGGGTCACCTCAACGGCTCTCTCGCCATGGGCCCCGACACGTTCCACCGCCTCAGCTTCGCCTTGCGAGCCAGCGACGCGTTCGCACACGACTGGCTCCCTCCACAATATCGCCCTGCGATGATTGACGCTCAGTGGCAGGGCCAATTCACCGCCGGCCAACTGTCAGGCCGTCTCCAACTGACAAACGCCCAACTCGGCAAAATACACGCCGTCGGCAAGGTCCAACTCACCGTTGGCGGCGAGAACACCCTACTGGTCCACCCCGAGCCCCTGCAACTGAAAGGCCTCCACGACCGCCTCGACTGTGTCGAACTCACCCAAGGGCGTCTGTGCTTCACGGACAACCAACTGACGGTCGGACAACTCGGCTTCGTCCTGCCCGAACTCGCGCTCACCGGCCAGATCAATGGACTCTGCGAGCTCGATACCCGCCAAGCCACATTTACCGGCTCATGGGCCGCCAGACCAGCCGACAACACCATCAGCCACCAGGGAACATGGCAACTCGCGCTGGACGACGCCTCGGTGGGGCCCAAGCATCTCAAACTCGACCTGAACACGACTGGTCGACAAGGCCAAAACCGCTGGCAAAGCCACCTGCTACTCAGCGGCTCCGGCGACACTTGGAAGACCTCCTCCTGGCAACTGGCCCTGCCAGAGCTTGCCTGGCGCTCTCCCGATCAACCGCTGGTCTTTGACGGCTCGCGGGCGGAACTGGCCGTCGACTGGCCCCAGATCAAACTGATCCAGCTCGCCGTGCCCCCAATCAGCCAACTTGACGTCCAGGCCCTCGCCCAAGCCGACACCAAGACCTGGAAACTGCAAATCCGGGGCCAAGACATCACCCTGCCCCCACTGGTCGAAGGACCCATCAGCCTCGCCCTTGCCGCCCAGGGAACCCCCGACCAAATCCAACTGACCCAACTGGACCTGCACCGTCAGAACCTCACCTTGGCCGCGCACGGCGCCATGACCCTGCCCGATTCCCGCCTGGTTGACACGCACGTCTCGCTCGAGCAGCAATTCCCTACAACACACGTCGATCAACAGCCCCCCCCTGCCGAATTAACCGGCAATCTCTTGCTCACTGGCCGGGTGGATGGCACCGTCCGGCCGCTTGAACTCACCATGAAAGGCCGGGCCGCCACAGATCAGTTCCTGGCCCATCAGCGCGCCCTGCCAGACATCCACGCCGACTGGCAAGCCCGCCTCGACGATAAGCGGTTCGCGGCCACCGCCGAGCCGTTTTACGTCTTTGACGGCTTATGGCAATTCCACGGCGAGTATGACCTTGCCGAACGGACACCCCGAATAACCCTTGATGTCCAGAATCTGTCTCTCCGGGCCATTGAAGGCGTCATTGCCACCCCCTCCCAGTGGCAAGGGCTCTTTAACGCCACCGTTGACATGACCATACCCGCTCTCGACCTCAAGCAGACCAGCGCTACCGGCCGCTGGGCCAGTGCCAACCTCGCCGTGCCTCCCTTCCACGCTCACCAGGCCCACGGCGACATTAGCGCCGGCCGGGGCCACCTCGAAATCAGCAACATCCACTTCCAGCAGGGCCACGGCAGCCTCACCGGCCGCATGAACGCCCCGCTCGACAATCTCAACACATGGAACGCCAACTTCCTCTTCGACAACTGGCCCACACAACTCGACGAGCCCAATCTGCTCCTCTGCACCGCCGGAGAAGCGGATATCACCGTCGACCTGACCACACGCCACGTCAACGGCACCGTTGACCTCCAGACCGACGCCACCCTCGAGGGAAAACATCTGGCCACGACTGCCTGCAACGCCACCTGCCACCATCAAACCATCGACATCACCAGCCTGCACGTTGAGGCCCTGGCTGGCCGCGCGGAAGGCGTCGCCCAGGTGGCCCTCGACGACTGGACCAAAAGCACCGCCCAATTGGCCTGGCAGGACATGGAGCCGGCCCAGCTGACCGCTTGGTGGCCCGACCTGCAAGGCCTTGCCGGCCCCGCCAACGGCACCCTCCAACTTACCCCTGCCGACAACACCAACGCCCTGGAACCCCTCATGCTCCAGATACAGCTCGAAAGCAACCACCTCAGCTTCCGCCACGTCCCCGTGCGCGGTGCCGAGGTCCTCGCGTATGCGGGCCCTCAACGACTTGTCGTCGAAGAGGCCTGCCTCGATGTCGCCGAGGGCACCGCCAAAGCCTACGCCAGCTTCACCAGAGAGCCAAACAACCTGCTCATGACCTACCTGCGCACCGAACTGTACGAAATCGACCTCAACCAGGTCGCACACCTCATCGCACCCAACGCCAAAGCCACCCCCGGCCTCCTCAGCGGCACGGCCCGATACATCCTGCCCGATTCTCCAAAACGCGCCAGCGGCTACGCTTCCGTCACGATCGACCAATGCGACCTCATGCCCAACACCATCATCAGCACCCTCTTCCAGCTGCTTAACCGCCAGAAGGATCAACTGGCCCCCAAAGGAAAAGCCCACCTCAAACTCCACGCCGAAGGGCCCCGCCTCTACCTCGACAGCTTCCGCTACCTCAACCAGGGGGTCGAAGTACGCGGCGCCCTGACCATCACCGACCTCCTCCGGGCGGAGCGGAGCCCCATCCAAGGCTACGCCATGGCCTCGCTGGCCCCCCTCCAAGGTGTCAAAATCCCCGGCGTCAAGGAACTCGACCGGCTCATGGCTTCGCTCCAGGAAGGCGTCGCCTCCGTCAGAATCTCCGGCACGCTCAAGGAGCCCAAGGCCACCCCCGTTCCCCTTATCGATGTCAGCCGACCCCTCCGACGCCTCCTCTGGCGGCAGCTCCGCGAAGAATAGTCCCCTGCCGGCCCTTGCCGCTTCCACAACGCTCGGCTGCGCCCGGGCCGGCGCCGCCAAGGAGGCTCTGATAGCTAAATAAGTGCTTGACTCATCAGCATTTGTCGATATACTCAAGGCAACATCTGGTCGCACCCCAAAGCCACGGGCAACGCGCCCGGCTGTTGAGCATTTTAACTCTTGTAAGCATACTGGTTTATGTATACTGTAAACGGCACGAGTTTTTTGACAACGACGTAAGACCTTGTACTGGTCGGCGCTGAAAACCGCCGGACCGGGGGCATCTTCACCCGTCGTTGCCACACTGACTCGGGCCGTTTTCTTCGCCCCCCCCGACGGCGGCGACGCAATTGAGAGTTGTAAGCATTGGACATTCAAAGCTTTAGAGACAGCACCACCAGCCGAAGAGGCCGACCTACGGAAAACGCCATGGTAAGGATTACCCTGCCTGATAACACCGTGCTCGAATTTGAAGCCTCCCCCACAGGCCGCCAGATCGCCCTGCGCATTGGCGAAAGACTGGCGCGGGCTGCCTTGGCCGTTCGCGCCGACGGCGAACTGTGCGACCTCGACGCCCGCATCCAAAACGATGCCCGCGTCGAAATCGTCACCTGCAAAAGCGATCCCGACACCGCCCTGGACCTCATGAGACACAGTTGCGCCCACGTCATGGCCCACGCCATCTGCAACCTCTACCCCCAGACCCAGCTCGTCTACGGGCCTACCGTCGAAAATGGCTTCTATTACGACCTCGACCTCGACCGGCCCCTCACCCCCGACGACTTCGCTGACATCGAAGCCGAGATGGAAAAAATCGCCGCCCAGGACCTGCCTTTCCATCGCTACGAACTGACTCGCCAAGAGGCCCTGGAGAAACTACAGGGCGAAGGCAACCGATACAAAATCGACAACGCTCAACGCGCCAACGGCGACGTGCTGAGCTTCTACGTCACGGGCAATGCCGACCAGCCCGACCGCTTTGAAGACCTCTGCCGCGGCCCCCATGTGCCCAGCACCAGCCGCATCGGTGCCTTCAAAATCATGAGCATCGCCGGCGCCTACTTCCACGGCGACGCCAGCGAAAAAATGCTCCAGCGTGTCTACGGCACCGCCTTCGCTGACAAGAAACAGCTCAAGCAGTACCTCCACCAGCTCGAAGAGGCCCGCCGACGCGACCATCGCGTCATCGGCAAGCAGCTTGAACTGTTCAGCTTTCACGAAGAAGGGCCGGGTTTTGCCTTCTTCCATCCCAACGGCATGGTCGTCTGGAACGAGATGATCGACTACTGGCGAGCTGTCCACAAAAAGTGGGCCTACCAGGAAATACGCACCCCGATCGTCCTCAACGAGCAGCTCTGGCACAAAAGCGGCCACTGGGACAACTACAAAGAGAACATGTACTTCACCGACATCGACGAGCAGACCTACGCCGTCAAGCCCATGAACTGCCCCGGCGGCTGCCTCGTCTACAAGAACCGCCCCCACTCCTACCGCGAGCTGCCCCTGCGGGTGGCCGAACTGGGGCTGGTCCACCGCCACGAAGCCAGCGGCGTCCTTCACGGCCTGCTCCGCGTCCGCCAGTTCACCCAGGACGACGCCCACATCTACTGTACGGCCGACCAGATCGAGTCCGAAGTCGTCGGCGTTATGAAACTCGCCTTCGAAATCTACCATGCCTTCGACTTGGCCGACATCCGCCTCGAACTGTCCACCATGCCCCAAAAGCACATCGGCTCCGAGGCCATGTGGGACCAGGCCACCAACGCCCTCAAGGGCGCCCTCGCCTCCGAAAACATCCCCTACGATCTCAACCCCGGCGACGGAGCCTTTTACGGACCCAAAATCGACTTCCACGTGCGTGACTGCCTGGGCCGATCGTGGCAGATTGGCACGATCCAGGTCGATTTCTCCATGCCCGAACGCTTCGACATGACCTATGTCGATCGCGACAACACCACGCAACGGCCCGTCATGATCCACCGTGCCATCCTGGGATCCATCGAACGCTTCCTCGGCATTCTCATCGAGCACTACGGCGGCGCTTTCCCCCTCTGGCTCGCACCGGAACAAGTCCGCGTCCTGCCCATCTCCGAAAAAACTAACGATTACGCCCGCCAGATCCACCAGCAGCTATTGGCCGCCAATTTTCGCTGTACTGCCGACCTGGCTGACGATAAAATCAACGCCAAAATTAAAAGGGCCCACGGCATGAAGCTACCCTACATGCTCGTCGTCGGACCCGCCGAACAAGAAAACCAGACGGTCACCGCCCGTATCCGAGGCCAAAAAGAACAGGTGACCCTCAAGATTGATCAGTTGATCGAAGGCCTGACCCAGACGGTCCAACAACGCCGAATGGATCTCGCCCTGGAATACCCGGCCCAGTAAAACTCGCCGGGCAGCTTGGATAGAAAGGAAGGT